>NZ_JBITTH010000018.1:0-188735 GCF_044541755.1 Streptomyces sp. NPDC085524 | reverse complement strand
GCGATCATCCTCATCCTCGTCGTCGGCATCGCCATCGACCTGCTCATCTTCAGCCCCGCCGAACGCTGGGTCCTGCGCAGCCGCGGCCTCCTGGTGAAGAGCTAGTCATGGCCACGGCCCCTGCCCTGCTCGTCATAGCCCACGGCAGCCGCGATCCGCGGCACGCGGAGACCGTGCACGCCCTGACCCGGCGTGCCCGTTCGCTGCGGCCCGGGCTGCGGGTGGAGACGGCCTTCCTGGACTTCGACGGCCCCTCGGTCGGACAGGTCCTGGCCTCGCTGTACCTCTCGGGCGTACGCGACGTGGTGGCGCTGCCGCTGCTGCTGACCCGCGCCTTCCACGCCAAGTCGGACATCCCCGCGGTGCTGGCCGAGTCCTCGGACCGGCTGCCGGGGCTGTCCGTGCGGGTGGCCGACGTGCTCGGCCCGTCCCCGCTCCTGATCTCCGCCCTGGAGCGCCGGCTCACCGAAGCCGGCCTCACCCCGGCGGACCGGTCCACCACCGCGGTGGTGCTCGCGTCCGCCGGTTCCACAGACCCGGAGGCGATCGCAGTGATCGCTGAAACCGCGCGGGAGTGGCGGCGTACCGGTTGGTGCGCCGTGCGGCCTGCGTTCGCCTCCGCTGCCCTTCCCCGTACGGAGGACGCCGTACGGGCCCTGCGCGCCGAGGGCTTCGCCCGGGTGGCCGTCGCCCCGTACGTCATCGCCCCGGGCCGGCTGCCGGACCGCATCGCCGCCGGCGCGGAGGCCGCGGGTGCGGACGTGCTGGCCGGGGTCCTGGGCGCGGCCCCCGAACTGGCCCGCCTGCTGCTGCTCCGCTACGACGAGGCCGCCGCGGCCGTCCCGGCCCGTCTCCGGGCCCTGACCGCCTGACCCCGGCCCCGGCCCCGGCCCCGCCACCGGCTTTAAACCGCCGTGGAGTTATGCCCAAAAGATCACTGTCCGCATCGTGGACGGTCGGATGCAATGGGCCTCGGCGCCTGGTCAGGCCCGCCGACGGTCGGCGGCGATCCCAGTGCGCGCGAAAGGGAACCCCTCATGATCCGCACCCGATACGCCGCCGCTCTGGCCACGCTGGCCGTCACCGCCCTCGGGATCACCGCGAGCCCTGCCTCGGCGGCGCCCGGCGACACGCTGAACATGTGCTCCAGCACGCTCACCCCGGCCGGCTGGGTGGACGTCCAGTGGTGGAACAGCGGCGGGTGCGGCTCCGGCTTCAACCCCAACACCAAGCAGATCAAGGACCTCAGGGGCTACCCGGTCGGAACCCAGGTCAACGCCTGCGCCTCGACGTGGCCCCCGGCCGGCTGGACGATCGTCAGCTCCTACTATTCGAGCGGCTGTCAGTACTCGTCCGTCCCCAGCTTCAACGCCAACACCTGGACCCTCAAGCGCACCTCCTGACCCACGGCCGAGTGCCGCGGCCCCGGTTCCGGGCCGCGGCCTAGTTTTGGGCCGCGGCCTGGCCCCGGGCCGCGGCCTCGTCCGCGAGGGCGGTCAGGTCCGCGATGGTCATCGCGCCCGGCGGGAGCGACTCGCGGGCGAAGATGTTCGCCGCGTGCCGCAGCACGTCGTTCACGGGTGTCGGGACCCCGTGCAGGCGGCCCAGCAGCGACACCTCCCCGTTGAGGTAGTCCGCCTCCACCGATCCCGTGCCCCGCGCCAGGCTCTGCCAGGACGACCCGCCGCGCACACCCGCCGGCTGGTTGACCTTGCCGTCGCGGGCGGCGGCCTGTTCCGCCTCGGACGCGTACGCGATGCCCGCCGCCGCGAAGGCGGCCTTGCCCTCCCGGACGGCCCGCAGCAGCAGGGCGGCCTTCGCCGGCTCCGGCTCCGGTCCCGTCGTCGCCTGGATCGCGTTGCCGAGGTTCCCCAGCAGCTTCGCGTACTTCCACCGCATCACGTCCTCGACCACCGGCGCCTCGAAGCCCGCCTTGTCGAGGTCGGCCGCGACCGCCCGCGCCGTCCGGTCCGCGGGTCCGCCCGCCGCCGGGCCCAGGTGCAGGATGCCGGTCAGCGGCGCGCACAGCGCCGAGACGACCCCCGGCTCCAGGAAGGTGGACGGCAGCCACACGCAGACCCCGTACACGCGCGCGAAGCGCCGGAGCGCCAGGCGTTCGCTCTCCACGCCGTTCTGCGCGCACAGCACCGGCAGCCGCTGCGCGGCCGTCCCGCCGCCCGCGACCTCCGCGTCGCCCCACGCGTCGAGCGCGGCGATCGCGTCCTGGGTCTTCACGGTCAGCAACAGCACGTCGTCGGGCCGCAGTTCGCCCAGCTCGGCCGGGACCGTGACCACCGGGAGCCGGTGCACCCGCTCCCCGTCGGCCGTGGTGAGCCGCAGTCCGTCGGTCCGCAGGGCCTCCGCGTGGGCGCCGCGCGCGACGAGGACCACCTCGCCGCCCGCCTCCGCGAGCCGTCCGCCGATGGTGGCGCCCACCGCGCCCGCTCCGATGATGATGTAGCGCATGGGAGGAGCCTGGCACATCCGGCCCTCTGGGTTACGGTCGGGGCATGGCGAACGAGACGTTCACACTGGGCGGCGACCTTCCCCTCCGGCGGCTGGGCTTCGGCACCGGCGGCCTCGTGGGACCCGGCTACTGGGGTCCGCGCGCGGGCCGCGGCGAGGCCCACGAGCTGTTGCGGACCGCGGTCGAGCGCGGGGTCACCCTCATCGACACCGCCGACAACTACGGCCCCGACCTGGCCGAGGAGCTGATCGCCGAGGCCCTGCACCCGTACGGGGAGCGGCTCGTCGTGGCCACGAAGGGCGGGGTGGTGCGCACGGGCCCCGACCAGTGGCACCTGGCGGGCACCCCGGAGCAGTTGCGCCGCCAGTGCGAAGCGAGCCTGCGGCGGCTTCGGCTGGAACGCATCGACCTCTACCAGCTCCACCGCTTCGATCCGGCCGTGCCGATGGCCGAACAGCTGGGTGCGCTCGTCGAGTTGAGGGCGGAGGGCAAGATCCGGCACATCGGTCTGGACACCGTCACCGCGGAGGAGCTGCGGGCGGCACTGGAGACGGCCCCGATCGCCTCGGTACAGAACGCGTACAACCTGATGAACCGCACCTCGGCCGAAGTCCTCGCGGTGTGCGAGGCGAACGGCATCGCCTTCCTCCCCTACTACCCGCTGGGCAGCGGCTCCCTGACCCGGGAGAGCGCGGCGGCCGTCACCTCGGTGGCCGCGGCCCACGGGGCGGGCCCGGGCCAGATCGCCCTGGCGTGGCTGCTGCACCACTCCCCGGTCCTGTGCCCGACGCCGGGCACCGGTTCCCCGGGACACCTGGCGGAGAACCTGGACGCGGCGACGATCCGCCTCACGGCGCAGGAGCTGGAGCTGCTGGACGCACTGGGCTAGACCGTCCCGTCGCCGTTCGCCCGACCGGCCTGCTCCGCCTGGCCGGCCTTCAGGCCGTATACGGTGCAGGGGCGGTCGAGGATCGTGTCCTCGCGCAGGGGCGTGAACCCGAGGCGCCGGGCGACGGCGGCGGAGGCGGTGTTGCCGGGGTGGATCATCGCGGTGATCTGCTCGAGCCCCAGCGTCCCGAAGCCCCACGCCAGCACCGCCCGGGCGGCTTCCGTGGCATAGCCGCGACCCCAGTGTTCGCGGGCGAAGGTCCAGCCGACCTCGGTCTCGTCGAACTGCTCCCACCAGTTCAGCCCGGAGCGTCCGATCATCTCGCCGGTGCTGCGCAGTTCGACCGCGCAGAGTCCGTGGCCGCGCTCGGCCCACTGCTGCTCTATCGCCCGCAGGCGTGCCGCGGCCTGCTCCGGTGTGTAGCCGCCGACGAACCGGTTGACCTCTTCGTCGGAGTGGAGACGCACCCACCAGTCGGTGTCGGCGTCGGTGAGCGGGCGCAGCCGGAGGCGTTCTGTGGTGATCACGGCCGTTGGTTCCTTGCTGTCGACGGGGTCGCCGAAGGCGGGCGGGTTCAGCGAACCGGACCACCGGGCGGACGTTGCCCTCACCGTACTGGCCCGCCGGCCCGCGCATCGGAGCCCGTCCGGGGCCAGGTACCCGTGGCGGCCTAGTCGGCCCGGGAGCCGGTCAGTTCGACCAGCTTGACGACGGTGTTCCAGTTGCGGGTGGTGGCGTCCAGGCCCTTGAGGAGGGAGGGCTTGTGCAGGGCCACGCCCAGTTCGGAACGGCCCAGTCCGTTCGGGGCGTAGAGGTAGACGACGCGGTCGCCGAGCCGGTACTCCTCCGGGAGGTACGCGGACGCGTCGATCGCGGCGAAGCGGTCCGCGCCCGGGTCCTCGGAGAGGAAGGTGGCGTGGAGCTGCTTCCCCTCGAGCTCGGCGGCCGGGAAGGGGCAGGCCTCGGCGACGGCGCGCAGGTAGTCCCCGTCGACCACCAGGCAGGCCACCGGGAAGCCGAAGTGCTCCTCGATGGCCTTCTCCAGCTCCCGGGCGAGCGCGGCCGGTTCCTCCCGCGTGCTGCTGAAGACGGCGTTGCCGCTCTGCAGGTACGTCTCCACGTCCGCGTGGCCGAGCCCCTCCAGCACGGAGCGGAGCTCGGCCATCGGGACCTTCTTCTTCCCGCCGACATTGATGCCGCGCAGCAGCGCCGCGTACTTCTTAGCCTTCGCCATGGGGGCAGCGTAGGCCTCGCCTACGACAATGCGCCGGGCGACAGCTCGGCTTCGATGAGGTCGGCGGCCCGCCGGGTGCCGCCCTCGGCGGCCATCGCCGTGCGGACGGCTTCGGCGCGGACGGCGACCTCGGGGTCGGCGAGGAGTCCGAGCACCGCCTCCCGGAGCGTGGCCGCGTCCGCCCGTTCCATCGGGACGTGCCGGGCCACGCCGAGGGCGGCCAGCATGTCGGCGTTGCCGAACTGATCCACGGCCTGCGGGACGGCGACCATCGGGGTGGCGGTGGCGAGGCCCTCCTGGCTGCCGCCGGCGCCGGCGTGGGTGATGAAGGCGTCGGCCTGGCCCAGGATGTCCAGCTGGGGGACCCAGTGGTGCACTTCGACGTTGGCCGGGACCGGACCCAGTTCGGCGGCGTCGGTGAACTTGCCGATCTGCAGGACGACGTGCCAGTCGGGCAGGTCCCCGAAGGCCTCCGCGCACGCGCGGTAGAAGGCGGGCTGCTTGGTGAAGGCGGAGCCCAGCGAGACCAGCAGCACCTTCCGGCCCTCGGCGGCGGCCGGCCTCTGCCACGTGCCCTGCGTGGCGGAACGGTCGCCCTGGCAGGCGCCGACGAAGGTGTGCACGGACTCGTCGACGCGGTCCGCGTGGGGCTGGAGCACCCTGGGGATGAGGACGAGGCTGCGGCGCGGGCGGCCCTGGAACCGGTCGACCTGGTCGCCGAGGCCGTTCTCGGTCAGCCACGCGGCGAACCGGGCGTAGTACGCCTTTCCGCGCTCGGATTCCTTCAGTTCGGCGAACATCGGCTCGGCCACCTCCTCCTCGTACCCCTCCCAGGCGACCAGGTTCGGGGAGAGGGACACGGCGGGGACGCCCCAGCGGTGGGCCAGGACGGGCGCCGGGTAGGAGGTGATGTCGTGGATGACCAGGTCGGGTTCGTCGCCTTCGAAGGCGACGGCGAGCTGCGGGAGGGCCTGGACCGCGTCGTGCAGGAACGGCTCGAGGTGGTCGATGAGTTCGGTGCCCCAGGCCTCGGGGTCGTCGTCGGTGGGGAGGGTGGAGGTGTAGATCACGGGCGTGGCGCCGGTCTCCGCGATCTTCTCGGCGAAGGAGGCGGGGATGGCGTAGCTGACGCGGTGGCCCCGGGCGACGAGTTCCCGGATCACTTCGATGCTCGGGTTCACGTGCCCGTGGGCGGCGATGGAGAACATGGCGATGTGTGCGGGCTTGGCTGCTGAGGTCATGCCCCTCACCGTAACGAGACGATACGTCTCGTGCAACTGCAATGCGGGGCTCCTTGTGATCCGGATGGGAGACTGGGCGCATTGCCGACGAGCCGGATGCGGAGAACCACATGGACGAGGCGCGGGCCAGGGACGTACTGGCCGCCGCGGGCCTGGACGGCGGCGGCCGCGACGCCGCCGCACTGCTCTCCTTCGGGGAGAACGCCGTCTTCGCGGTCGGCGGCCTGGTCGTGAAGGTGGGCCGCGAGGCGGCCCTCCTGGAGCGGGCCGAGCGGGAGCTGGCGGTGGCGGGCTGGTTCGCGGAGTGCGGGGTCCCGGCGGTGCGCGCGGCCGAGCCGAAGCCCCGGCTGGTCGACGGCCATCCGCTGACCGTGTGGCACCGGCTCCCGGATGCGGTCCGCCCGGCCGGCCCCGGGGACCTGGCGGTGCTGCTGCGCCGGCTCCACGCGCTGCCCGCGGCGCCGTTCGCCCTGCCCGCGCGGGACCTGCTGGGCGGGGTCGAGCGCTGGCTGCGGCTGGCCGGCGGGGCCGTCGACCCGGCGGACGCGGCGTACCTGCGGGCACGCCGCGACGCCTACGCCGGCGAGGTCGCGGCCCTGACCCCGCACCTGCCCCGGGGCCCGATCCACGGCGACGCCCTGCCCCGCAACGTCCACGTGGGCCCGGACGGCCCGGTCCTGGTCGACCTGGAGACCGTTTCGGCGGACCTGCGCGAGCACGACCTGGTGGTGATGGCCCTCCAGCGCGACCGGTACGGCCTGCCCTCCGGGGCGTACGAGGCCTTCACGGCCGCCTACGGCTGGGACGTCCGCGACTGGGAGGGCTGCGCCGTCCTGCGCGGCGCCCGGGAGACCGCCAGCTGCGCGTGGGTCTCCCAGCACGCCCCCGCCAACCCGAAGGCCCTGGCCGAATTCCGCCGCCGGGTGGCCTCACTGCGGGCCGGGGACCGGGAAACCCGCTGGCATTCCTTCTGAGCGCCGTCTACCACTGGATCATGCGCTTCCCCATCACGGTCCACCGGTCCCGGCTCGGCCCGCAGGAGTTCACGGTGATCCGGCCCGCCCACCCGCCGGAGAGCGCCGTGCTCGTCGACGACGACTGGTTCCTCAACGCGTACGTCGACCAGGACGCGGCGCGCCTCATGGGCGGACTGTGGAGCCTGGCCGCCACCTCGCCGCACGCCCTGATCCACCTGCCGCTGCGCCGCACCGACACCTCCGGGGACGTCGGGGCGCGCAGCCTCGACCTGGTCCTGCTGCACCACTCGCTCCAGTTCGCGCCCTCGCGCTGGAAGGAGCTGCGAGGGCGACTCGATGCGGGCTTGCGCCGGACCGCCAGGGTCTCGACAGCACGGCCAAAGATCGACCGGGCGGCCCTGAACCACTCGGGATACCGCGACCTGTTCCACCACCACGTCCACGCCCGGACGCTGTTCGTGACGGGGAGCGCGAAGGCGTTCCAGGAGACGGCCGGCCTTTTCCACGACGTGGCCGAGTACGGCCCGGGCCACACCGGCAGTCGCCACTACTGCGCACAGCTGCGCCACCACGACGACAGCGCCCGGGACATCCACATCGAGTACCGCGACACCTGGGGCGAGGAACCGGCGTCACAGTAGCTCCAGCCGGACAGGGCGACACGCCGGGCGCCGCGGACCGGAACGCCTCGCACCCGCCCCGGCACCCCGCCGTGAGCCCACCGCGGGCGGCGTGTGACCATCACATGCCGGAATCGAGGATTCCGGTGCGGGGTCGCGGTCGCGGCCCGCCCGCCCGCATCACGCGAGAGGCCGGCAGCACCATGGACCACACACCCCCGCCCAGCCTCTGGGAAGGCGCGGCCTCCCTCGCCACGGCCGTCACCGCGCTGGCCGTGGGTGCGTGCGTCGTACGGCACTTCCGTGCGGTCCGTTCCCGCGACGCCCGGCGGATCCGCCGGTCGGAGCCCTCGTTCGAGCTGCCGGTACTCCTCGCCACGCTGCTCGGCTTCGCGGCCGGTGTGCTGCTCACGGACCGGCGGGTGTCGCTGGACCGGGACACCGCGGAGGCCCTGCTCATGCCGCTCTTCGCCGGTGCGGCGGCCCAGGTGCTGATGGACGGGTGGCGCCACGGCCGTCGCGCCGCCGCGCTCGCGGCCCTGCTGGTCGCGACGGCACTCACGGGCGTCGGCTGACGGAAGGGACGGCCTGGGACTGCCTGGCACTAGGAGGCGCTCGCGCTCCTCGCGGCGGCGCGCCGCTCCCACTCGCGGCCGATGCTGCGGATCAGCGCCGGATAGACGCCGAGGTGGCGGAAGGGCTTGATGCCCAGCATGTACAGGGCGCCGAGGCGGCCGTTGGGCTTGACCAGGACGGCCATCCGGCCGCGGTAGCCGCCGGATCCGTCCGGGACCCAGCCGATGTGCATCACCCCGTGCATGGTCCGGTTGGCCATCTCCGCCGCCCACTCGTCGTGGGTGAGGTAGACGGAGGTGAACGGAACCGACTTGGTGTCCGGCCCCCGCGGGCCCTCGCGGAGATCCGCCGGGAGCCGGTCGCGCAGCGTCGGCACCCGGGCGCCGAGTCCGTCGGAGGGCTTGTCCCAGCCGAAGAGGGCGCCGAGCTTCCAGCGGAGCGCGAACAGCGCGCGGCCCACGGGAGACGGGACGGGGTCCCCCTCGCCGTTCGCGAACTGGTCCACGAGCAGTGCCAGGTCGTCCGCGCCGCCCGGCGTCGGCAGCTCCCAGACGTCCTCGACGTGGAAGTCGCCGGCGATCTCGTGGATGCGCCAGGGACGGGAGGTGTGCGCGGATTTCGGGAGTCTCACGAGCAAGCTCCTGTCTATACGATGCCGTATAGAAGAAGGCTAGCACCCGTCTATACGGTTCCGTATAGACGGGTGGACGTGAGGGGAGACACACCGTGGGCGTGACCCGCACACCGCGCGGCAAGTGGATCGAAGAGGGCCTGCGGGCACTCGCCGCCGGCGGGCCCGAGGCCGTCCGGGTCGAGACGCTGGCGCAGGCGCTCGGCGTCAGCAAGGGCGGCTTCTACGGGTACTTCCAGGGCCGCGGCGCACTGCTCGACGAAATGCTCGACACCTGGGAGCGGTCGGTCACCGAGGCGGTCATCGAACGGGTCGAGAGCGGCGGCGGGGACGCCCGGGCCCGGCTGGAGCGGCTCTTCACGCTCGTCGCGGAGATCGGCGACGGACCGGCGACGGGCGTGGCCCTCGACCTCGCGATCCGCGACTGGGCCCGGCGCGACGGAGCCGTCGCGGAGCGGCTGCGCCGCGTCGACAACCGGCGCATGGACTACCTGCGTTCGCTGTTCCGCGAGTTCTGCGCGGACGAGGACGACGTCGAGGTCCGCTGCATGCTCACCTTCTCGGTGCGGCTCGGCAGCTACGTCGTCGCCGCCGACCACGGCGCCCACAGCCGCGCGGAGGTCATGGACCTGACCAGGCAGTGGCTCCTGCGCTAGGGCCTTTCGTCGAACTCCCGTCGTCGCCGGAGGGCGGGGCAGAAGGGAGTTCGACGACAGGCCCTCTGGCCGTCGCCGGATCAGACCCGGTACGGGACCACGGGCCAGGCGCGCTCCACGACCGCCTCGGGATCCGAGGTGCGCCTCAGGTAGCTCTGCAGGGAGGCCGCCTGCTCAGCGGCCGCACGGACCTGGAGGTCGTGCAGGTCCGCCAGCTCCACCCCGCCTATGGCGGCGTGCCGGGCCCCCATCCGACGGGCCGCGCGGGCCGCGGCCAGCGCGTCGGCGACCGCGTTGTGCGCGGCGTCGAGGGTGACGCCGTAGTGCTCGCAGAGGGCCTGGAGGGTCCGGCGGCCCTTGCGGTAGCGGTCGGCGTGCTTGTCCAGGACGAGCGGGTCGATGACCGGCGCGGGCCGGCCCGCCAGCCGCCGGCCCAGCGTCTCGAGCCCGTGGCGGCGGCACTCGCGGTCCAGCAGGGACAGGTCGTACCGCGCGTTCATCACGACGAGCGGGGTGCCCGCGGCCAGTTCCCGGGCCAGCGTGCCGGTTATCTCCTCGACCGCGGGTGCGGCCGGCAGTCCGTTCTCCCGGGCGTGCTCCGTGGAGATCCCGTGGATCGCCGAAGCCTGCTCCGGAATGGGCACCCCCGGATCGAGCAGCCACGTCCGCTCCCGCGCCACCCGCCCGTCCGGCTCCATCGTCACGACCGCGGCCGTGACGATGCGGTCGCTCTCGATGTCGGTCCCCGTGGTCTCCAGGTCGAAGGCCACCATCGGCCCACTGACCCAGCTCATCCCCGATCCCCCCATGCCGTGCCCTCCCCCGTACGCCTTCGATCAACGGCTTTCAGCCTGCCACGCCCCACTGACAAACCGTCCCCCGGGTCCCGGGCCGCGGTCCCGACGGGGGTCAGGACACCGGCCGGGAGTCCTCCCACACCGCTTCGAACTCCTCCCGGTACGTCGTGAACAGCCCGTGCTCCGCGTCCTTCGGGACCCCCCGGCCGCCGCCGCGCAGGACCAGGACCGGGGCTTCCATGCCGCGCGCGCGGCGCAGGTACGACTGGACGACCGCGATGCCCGAGGACTGGCCCTCCACCAGGTAGGCCGTGAAGCGGGGGGTCTCGTCGAACACGTGGATCTCGAAGCGCGAGGGGTCCGCCAGCCCCGCCCGGACGCGGCGGACGTGCAGGATGTTCATCTCCACCGATCGGCTGAGCTCGCCCTTGCGCAGCCCCAGCTCCCGCTCGCGCCGCTTGATTGCGCTGCTCGCCGGGTTCAGGAACAGCAGCCGCACCCGGCAGCCGGCCTCCGTGAGCCGGACGAGTCTTCGGCCGGAGAAGTTCTGGACCAGCAGGTTGAGGCCTATGCCGATGGCGTCGAGCCGCCGCGCGCCCCCGAAGAGGTCCTCCGCCGGGAGCTGGCGCTGCAGGCGCACCCGGTCGGGGTGGACGGAGATCACGTCCGCGTACCGGTCGCCCACCAGGTCCTCGACGGCGTCGATCGGCAGCCGGTCGGCCCCGGGCGTGCCCGCGCCGCCGCCGAGCACGTCGAGGAGCCGCGCCGAGGCCCGTTCCGCCTGCTCCAGCACGGCGCGCGACAGCGCCCGGTTGCGGGAGACCACGTTGCGGGTGACCTCCAGCTCGTCCAGGGCCAGCTCGATCTCGCGCCGGTCGTCGAAGTACGGCTCGAAGCACGGCCAGTGCTGCACCATCAGCTCCCGCAGCTGCGGCAGGGTCAGGAAGCTGAGCACGTTGTCGTCGGCCGGGTCGAGCAGGTAGCCCTTGCGCCGGCTGACCTCGCGCACGGCCACGGCCCGCTGCACCCACTCCTGCCCGGCGGGCCCCGCGGCGGCGACCACCCAGTCGTCCTCGCCGTGCACCGGCTCGTAGATCGGCCGCAGCACCGCCCCGACCACCGACCGCAGCCGCTGTTCGATCAGGTTCAGCCAGATGTACGCACGGCCCGCGCGCTGCGCCCGCGTACGGACCTCGCTCCAGGCCTCCGCGCCCCAGTCCAGTTCGGCGCCGGCCCGCAGGCTCCCGGCCGCCTGCGGGGCCAGGGACACCGCCGCGGCCGCCGTCCCGCCGGGGGCCGCGCCCACGGCGTCCGCCGGGCCACCCTCGTGACCGCTGTCACCAGGGGGCAGCTCCAGACCTCCCGAGCTCACCCGTGCACCGCCTTCTGCGTCTGGACGCCCGTCTCCAGTGATCACGGAAGGGTACTCCGCGCGCGCGGCCCACTGCAGCCCGATGACCCGTACACCGGTTGTCCGTTGACCCATTATCCGATGCGCAGACAGTCCGCTGACCCGCATATCAGGTCTGCGGGTCACCCGGTAGGACCCCTGCCAAGTCCCCGTGTGGGGGCCCTCTTTCGGGGAAGATCTGGCAGTGACGTGGTCCACGCCGGATCAGCCGCAGAATGACGGGAAGAGTCGTTATCCATGCAAGTCTGGCCTGGACAGGCGTATCCGCTCGGCGCCACTTACGACGGAGCCGGCACCAATTTCGCGGTCTACTCCGAGGCCGCCCGGCGCATCGAGCTGTGCCTCCTGCACGACGACGGCTCGGAGACGGCCGTGGAGCTGCGCGAGACGGACGCCTTCGTCCGCCACGCGTACCTGCCGGGCGTGATGCCGGGCCAGCGGTACGGGTTCCGCGTGCACGGCCCCTACGAACCCGAGCGCGGCCTGCGCTGCAACGCGGCGAAGCTGCTCCTCGATCCGTACGCGCGTGCGATCAGCGGCAGTGTCGACTGGGGCGAGCAGGTCTACGGCTACCACTTCGGCCGCCCCGATTCCCGCAACGACCTGGACTCCGCCCCGCACACCATGAGCTCGGTCGTGGTGAACCCGTACTTCGACTGGGCCAACGACCGGCCGCCGCGCCACGAGTACCACCACACCGTGCTGTACGAGGCCCACGTCAAGGGGCTGACCATGCGCCACCCCGACCTGCCGGAGGAGCTGCGCGGCACCTACGGGGCGCTCGCCCACCCGGCGGTCATCGGGCACCTGGCGAAGCTCGGGGTGACGGCGCTGGAGCTGATGCCGGTGCACCAGTTCGTCAACGACCACCGGCTGGTCGACGACGGGCTGAGCAACTACTGGGGCTACAACACCATCGGCTTCTTCGCCCCGCACAACGGCTACGCCTCGGGCGACCGAGGGCAGCAGGTGCTGGAGTTCAAGTCGGCGGTGCGGGCCCTGCACGAGGCGGGGATCGAGGTGATCCTGGACGTGGTCTACAACCACACCGCCGAGGGGAACCACCTGGGCCCGACGCTGTCCTTCCGCGGGCTGGACAACGCCTCCTACTACCGGCTGGCGGAGGATCCGCGGCACTACATGGACACCACGGGCACCGGGAACTCGCTGCTGATGCGCTCCCCGCACGTGCTCCAGCTGATCATGGACTCGCTCCGGTACTGGGTGACCGAGATGCACGTGGACGGCTTCCGCTTCGACCTGGCGGCCACGCTGGCGCGGCAGTTCCACGAGGTGGACCGGCTGTCCTCGTTCTTCGACCTGGTCCAGCAGGATCCGGTGGTCAGCCAGGTGAAGCTGATCGCCGAGCCGTGGGACCTGGGCGAGGGCGGCTACCAGGTGGGCAACTTCCCGCCGCTGTGGACCGAGTGGAACGGCAAGTACCGGGACACCGTACGGGACTTGTGGCGCGGGCAGCCGCGCACGCTCGCCGAGTTCGCGGGACGGCTCACCGGCTCCTCGGACCTCTACCAGGACGACGGGCGGCGGCCGCTGGCCTCGATCAACTTCACCACCTGCCACGACGGGTTCACCCTGCACGACCTGGTCTCGTACAACGAGAAGCACAACGAGGCCAACCGGGAGGGCAACCGGGACGGCGAGACCCACAACCGGTCCTGGAACTGCGGGGCGGAGGGCCCCACCGACGATCCCGGGGTGCTGGAGCTGCGCGAGCGCCAGATGCGCAACTTCATCGCCACGCTGATGCTGTCGCAGGGCGTGCCGATGCTCAGCCACGGCGACGAGTTCGCCCGCACCCAGGGCGGCAACAACAACGCGTACTGCCAGGACAACGAACTGTCCTGGGTGGACTGGCCGGTGCCGGGCAAACCGGCGCCGGGGCTGCTGGAGTTCACCCGGCAGATGGTGTGGCTGCGGCGCGACCACCCGGTGTTCCGGCGGCGCCGGTTCTTCCACGGACGGCCGGTGGAGGGGACCCACGACGAACTGTCGGACATCGCGTGGTTCACCGCGCACGGCGAGGTGATGCGGGCCCGCGACTGGCAGGCGCAGAGCACCCGCGCACTGACCGTGTTCCTCAACGGGGAGGCGATCTCCGAGCCGGGCACGCGCGGCGAGCGGATCACCGACGACTCGTTCCTGCTGATGTTCAACTGCGGTGCGGACTCGCAGGAGTTCACCCTGCCGGCCGGGCACGGCGACCAGTGGCGGCTGGTGGTGGACACCGCCCGGGAGCAGGTGCTGCCGGCCGGTACCGGGCCGCAGTACGCGGCCGGGGACCGGGTGACGCTGACCGGCCGGAGCCTGGTGGTGCTTCAGCGGCCGGCGTAGCCGTCGGCGGTGCCGGCCGCGGGCTCGGGCGCGTTGTCGGCGGACGACGTGTCGCGCACCCCGGCCGGCCCGGGCGCCTCCCCCGTCCCGCTCGCCCCGGCCGCCCCGGCCGGCCCGGACACGGTCCGGGTGCGGCCCGCGGGCACCCTGGTGCACAGGGAGAGCACCAGGGCGAACGCGGCCGCCCCCACGGCCACGGCGAAGGCCCCGGAGGGTCCGTACCCCTCGGCCATCCGGCCCGACAGGGTCAGGGCGAGGGCCTGACCGGCCACGAGCGAGCTGGTCGCGAAGGCCATCGACTCGGCGAGCCGCGACGGCTCCACGTGCCGCTCGGTGAGTGCGAACGCGGTGATCAGGTGGGGTGCGACGGCCGCGCCGAGGAGGGTCACGATCAGGTACAGGGCCCACAGGCTGCCGGTGAACAGCAGCGGCGCGGAGAGCAGCAGGGAGGCCGCGGTGGCGATGCGCCAGCGCAGCCGCAGCCCGAACCGGGCGGGCAGTGCGCCGAGGGAGAGGCCCACCACGGCGCTGACCACGCCGTTGGCGGCGTAGACGATGCCGGCCTGGCCCGGCACCCCCAACTCCTCGGTGAGCGCGGCGATCCCGGCCTGGAGAGCGCCGAACATGGCGCCCTGCAGGAGGAGCGAGCCGCGGACGGAGTACACGACGCCGGCGGGCCGGCCGCCGCGCGCCCCCTTCGGGCGTTCGGGCGCGGGGCCCCCCGCCGTGACGGCCGCGGTCGGGTGCAGTGCGAAGGCGGTGCCAAAGACGGCGACCAGGGCGGCCGCGCCGCCGAGGGCGACGGCGGGATGCGCGACGAGGGCGGCCAGTCCGACGAGTGCGGGGCCGATGACGAACGAGACCTCGTCCATCGTCCCCTCGATGGAGTGGACGGCTCCGATGACGCTCTCGTCGGCCTTCACGCGGTGCACGAGGGCGACGGAACGGGTCCGGGCGAGCGGCCCGATCAGCGGTACGGAGGCGCCGGTGACGGCGCCGATCGCGGCGAGCGGGACGGTGCCGAGCCCGCCGACGGCTCCGGCGACGAGCGCGGTGGTGGCGACGGCGTTGACGGCGGCGGCGACGAGCACGATGGGCCGCTGTCCGTGGCGGTCGGCGAGCCGGCCCAGCACCGGCCCGAAGAGCACCTGCCCGGCGGAGAGGACGCCGCCGACGATTCCCGCGGCGGCGAGCGAGCCGCTCGTCTCCGCCACCAGCAGCACGCTCCCGAACTGGGACATCGCGACGGGCAGCCGGGCGAGGAAGGAGAAGACCGGCAGCAGCGGCCCGGTCAGGGCGATGACTCTGCGATAGGTGTCGACCGTTGAAACCACCCGATCCACGCTAAGCGGGCGCGGTCACCCGTATGCATTGGGCCATGGCACGGAATCCGGCTGACTGGGTACGTACGTTCTCATGAGTCAGCCGCTGTCAGACATCCGATCGGAACCCGGCGTTCCGGAAGCCGGCGCCGCCCCTCCGCCGACCTCGACCTACCGGCTCCAGTTGCGGCCCGAGTTCCCCTTCGCGGCGGCCGAGGAGGCCGTGCCGTACCTCGCCTCGCTCGGCGTGTCGCACCTGCACCTCTCCCCCGTGCTGGAGGCCGTGCCCGGCTCCGCGCACGGGTACGACGTCACCGACCACTCCCGGGTGCGGGCCGAGCTGGGGGGCGAGGCGGGGCTGCGCTCGCTGGGCGCGGCCGCCCGGGCGCACGGGCTGGGCCTGGTCCTCGACATCGTCCCGAACCACATGGCGGTGCCGACGCCGCTGCACCTGAACGCGCCCCTGTGGGAGGTGCTGCGGGAGGGCCCGCACTCCCCGTACGCGCGCTGGTTCGACATCGACTGGGAGGCGGGCGGCGGGCAGCTGCTGCTGCCGGTGCTCGCGGGGCCTGCGGAGTCCTGCCAGCCGGAGGCCGACGGGGAGGTGCTGCGCTACGGGGAGCAGGAGTTCCCGCTGCGGGAGGGCACTGCCGGGCTGGCGACGGCCGAACTGCTGGCCGCGCAGTGGTACCGGCCGGCCTGGTGGCGGGAGGCCCGCACCTCGCTCAACTACCGGCGTTTCTTCACCATTTCCGAGCTGATCGGGGTCCGGGTGGAGGACCCGGAGGTGTTCGCGGCGACCCACGCGAAGGTACTGGAACTGGTCCGGGACGGGGTCGTGGAGGGCCTGCGGATCGACCACGTCGACGGGCTGGCGGACCCGGAGGGCTACCTGCGAAGACTGCGGGCGGCGGTCGGCGCCGGGTGCTGGGTGGTGGTGGAGAAGATCCTGGCCCGCGACGAGCGGCTGCCGTCCGGCTGGCCGGTGGCGGGGACCACCGGGTACGACGCGCTGCACCGGGTGGACGGGGTGTTCACCGATCCGGCCGGCGCCGCGGAACTCGCCGGGCGGTATCAGGAGTTGACCGAAGCCACCGACTGGGAGCGGATGGCCGGCGCCTGCGCGCGGGAGGTGCTGACCGGGGACCTCGCCGCCGAGCTGGCGGCGCTGGAGCGCCGGGCGGGGCCGGAGCTGGCGGATGCGGTGCGGGAGCTGCTCATCGCCTATCCCGTGTACCGGCCGTACCCCGGGGATCCGGGGCCGGCGCCGGCCGCCGTGGAGCGGGCCGCCGCACTGGCGGGCGCGGGCGCGGTGGACGGCGTACGGGAGCTGCTGGCGCGGGATCCCGCCTTCGCGGCCCGCTTCGCCCAGACCTCGGCGGCCCTGCGCGCCAAGTCCCTCGAGGACCGGGCCTTCTACCGGTACGCGCCGCTGCTGTCGGCGACCGAGGTCGGCGGGGATCCGGGGCGGCCGGCGGTGCCGGTGGCGGAGTTCCACGCGTACTGCGCCGAACTGGAACGGGACTGGCCGCGCTCGGGGACGGTGCTGTCCACGCACGACACGAAGCGCAGCGCGGACGTCCGCGCCCGGATCTCGGTGCTGTCCCAGGCGCCGGCCGCGGCGGACCCGCCCGGCGGCGGGCCCGACGCCCAGCTGTCGTGGGTGGCCCGGCAGACCGCGCTGGGCCTGGGCCCGGTCCCCGATGCCGCGCCCCGGCTGGCGGGGGCCCTGCTCAAGGCGGTCCGGGAGGCGGCGCTGCACACCAGCTGGACCGAACGGGACGAGGCGTACGAGGCGGGCGTCCCGGGATACGCCCCGGCGGCCGTGGACCTCCCGCCGGAGCTGGCCGGGGCGGCCCGGGCCAATCTCCTCGGCATGGCGCTGCTGCACCTGGCGATGCCGGGCGTGCCGGAGGTCTACCAGGGCGCGGAGACCGAGTACCGGGCCCTGGTCGACCCGGACAACCGGCGTCCGGCCGTGTTCCCGCGGGAGGCGCTGGCCCGGCTGGACGCGGGGGCCGCGGCCGTCGGCCCCGCCGAGGAGAAGCTGGCCCTCACCTCCAGCCTGCTGCGCCTGCGCCGCGCCCGCCCCGACCTCTTCACCGGCTACACCCCGCTGGCGGCCCGGGGCCCGGCGGCGGAGCACTGCCTGGCCTTCGCCCGCCCGGCCGGGCTGGTGGCGGTCGCCACCCGCCTCTCGCACCGGCTGGCGGCGGCCGGGGGCTGGCGCGGGACCGTGCTGCCGCTGCCGCCGGGGCGGTGGGTGCCGGTGCCGCCGACGGACGGTGCTGCGTACGCGCCCTACGAGGGCGACGCGGACCTGTCCGGGCTCCTGGCCACCCGGCCGGCGGCGGCCCTCGTCCGTACCGAGTAGGGGTCCGGGGCAGGTTGTCAGCCCCGCCGCCGCTTGAGGCACGGGGTCCGGGGCGGAGCCCCGGGGAACGGTGGAAGGGCGGGTAGGGGACGGCTCCGCGCAGCGGCCCCCACCCGCGCCCCGCACGGGCAGGGGCCGCCGGGCCCGGCCGCGCGCCGGGGCACCTCCTCGGCCGTCGAACGTTTCCAGGGGTCGGAGGGGAGAGCGGTGGTTGCGTTCGACGCCCTGCGGGGGCGCCCCGCTGCACACCCGGCCCCGGCGGCGCGGGGGGGCAGACGGGCCTGCCCCGCCGAGCGCACACCGCCGCGCCCTGCGGGACAGGGCCTTGGCCAGGGGTTTCACCCGGGGAAGTTCGGGGCCCGTGGAGCAGTAGTCCGGCGTCCCGGCGGGCATGGCATCACTTGTGACCCTCCTCCGTGACACGCGCTACCCCACACCGCACGAACTCGCCCTGACCGCCCGGGCCCTGGCCGACGACCACCCCGGCGACGCCCGGCTCCGCCAGGCCGGCGCCTCCCGGGGCGGGCAGCCCCTGTGGGTGCTGTCCCTCGCGCCCACGGGACCCGGCACCGCCCGCAACGTGCTCGTCGTCGCCGGAGCGCACGCCAACGAGCCCGTCGGCGGGGCCACCGCGCTGGCCCTGGCGCGGCGGTTGCTCCGCGAGCCCGCACCCCGGGCCGGCTGCGGCTGGCACTTCCTGCTCTGCGCCGATCCCGACGGAGCCGGCCTGCACCGCACGCCCCGCCCCTACTCGCTCCTCGACTACCACCGCAGCTTCTACCGGCCCCCCGGGCCCGAACAGCCCGAGTGGGCGCCGTCCTTACTGCCCCCGGACCGGCTGCCGCCCGAGACCCTCGCCCTGACCGCCCTCATCGACGAACTCCGTCCCGTCCTGCAGGTCTCCCTGCACGCGACGGACCTCGGAGGTTCCTGGGTGCAGCTCACCCGGGACATACCCGGCCTCGCCGAGCCCTTCGGCAAATCGGCCGCGGAGCTGCGCATCCCCGTGGAGTACGGGGCCTCGGACGCCGCCGGCTGGCCCTCCCCGGGAGCGGGCATCTTCGTGATCCCGGAGCCGGGGAGCGAGGCCGCCGGGGCCTTCCACCCGGAGGACACCCGGCTCAGCACCTGGTACCACGCACACCGGTACGCCGGCACCACCGCCATCGTCGAAGTACCCATGTGGGCCTCCGACCTGGTGGACGATCCCGCGCCGCACCCCGACCCGCGCGGCGCCCTGCGCCTGCTGGCCGGCCGGCTCACGGCGGACGCCGCGCTCGTCGCCCGGGCCCGGGAGGGGGCCGCTGCCGGGCCCGACCCGACGGCCGGGGCCCTGCTGCGCGCCGTGGACTGGACCCTCTCCCTCATCCCCCGGATCGCCGCGGAGTGGACCGGTGCCGGTGCACCTGCGGAGGCCACGGCCGCGTACATCGCCAGCATCGACGCCTTCGGGCGGCGCCTGTCGCTGCGCGCCGCGGCGATGCTGCTGCGGGTGCTCCGCGCTCAGGGCGGGCCGGCGGCGCCGGGGCTGGACCGGCTGGTCACCGGGTGGTGCGAGGAGTTCTCGGCCCGCTTCGGGGCCCGCTGGGTCCCGGTGGCCACCCAGGTGGAGCACCAGTCCCGCACGGTCCTGGCGGCGTACGAACGCCTCGTGGCGGCCGAACGGTAGCCCGTGCTCAGGCTCCGGCGGGGTCCGCCGGCAGCGCGTACCGGCGCTTGGGGCGGCCGGTGGCGCCGAGCCGGTCGTAGAAGCGGATGGCGCCCTCGTTCCAGTCGGGGGTCTGCCACTCGACGTGGCCGAGGCCGAGCTCGCGGGCCAGTCCCCGGACCGCGTCCATCAGGGCGGCTCCGAGACCGTGCCCCCGGGCCCCCTCCGCGAGGTAGAGGCAGTCCATGTGGAGGTGATGGCGGCCGTCCCAGAAGGCGAACTCGGTCGAGCAGGCTGCGTATCCGGCGACCTCGCCGCCGGGGGTCTCGGCCAGGAGCACCCACAGCGGGGCGTCCTCGGCGAACAGCTGCGGGCCGAGCCGCTCGGCGAGCCCGGGCGGGCGCGGCTCGGACTTCTCGTAGGCGACGTGCTCGTGGATGAGCTCGATCAGGCGCGGCAGGTCGGCGGGGCGCGCCCGGCGGATGACGGGGGTGTGCTGCGGTTCCATGGCGCCCATGCTGCCTCAGGGGCAGCCGTTGGCCAGGAGCAGGTGGCCGGAGCCGGTAGCACGCGGGAGATCGGGTGCGACCGAGGCGAACCTCCGCTCCGGACCGTCCCCGTCCCCGTCCCCGTCCCCGTCCCCGTCCCCGTCCAGGAGCATCCAGCGCAGCCGCGCCGTGAACTCCTCCCGGTCGAGCGGGTTGGTCGTCGCGAGGAATCCCTCGCGCAGCAGCGGGCGCTCCGCGGGGGTCTCGTCGTACGGGTCCGACAGGTTGTGCCGGTCGGTGAAGCGCACGGCCCTAGCCCGCCGAGAGGCGGAAGGCCATCTTCCCGAAGCTGATCTGGTCGCCGTCGCGCACCACCGCGGTGCCCGTGACCCGGAGCCCGTTGACCGTGGTCCCGTTGGTCGAGCCGAGGTCCCGTACCACCCAGACCCCGTCCTGCATACCGAGCTCCGCGTGCACCCGGGACACCGTCTCGTGGCTGAGCCGCAGACCGTTGCCCGGGTCGCGGCCGATCCGCAGGGGCGTCGAGCTCGGGTGCGGGAGCATCAGCTTGGGCAGCTTCTCAGCCGCCCAGGCGCGCCGGACGCCGACGCTCACGGCGGAGGCCCGGCCGACCCAGCCGAACAGCCGACGGGTCCAGCCGCTTTCGGCGCCCGCCCTGGTCTGCAGATCGGCGGTCAGGACGGCCAGGTCCTCGGAACGGCGCGCGACCAGGGCGAGTTCCATCCGGCGCAGGAAGGTGTCGTGGGACAGCTTCCCGAGGGCCGCGCCCTCGCGGAGCTGGCCCAGCGCCCGGTCACGCTCGGCGTCGGAGAGCCGCGGCACGGGGTAGGCGGGGAACTCGAAACTCGACGTCACAGGGTGATTGTCGGCCCGTCGGGGGCGGAGTGTCCAGAACTCCCCCGCCACGCCCGGAATGATGGGCACGATACGCATGCTGGACACCGCCGGAGACGAGGGGACCCGTCCGTGCAGTTCGAGGTGTGGGCACCACTGACAGGTCGTGTCGCCTTGCGAGTCGACGACACGACGTACGACATGGCGCGCGATCCGGCCCGCGAGGGCTGGTGGACCACGGAGGCGCCGGCCGGGGACGGCAGCCGGTACGGGTTCCTGCTGGACGCCGAGACCGCCCCGCGGCCCGACCCACGCGGCCGGCGGCTGCCGGACGGCCCCGACGGGCTGTCGGCCGTGGTGGACTTCGCGGCCCTCGCCTCACCGGTGCCCGTCCCGTCGCCCCGCACCCGGCTCCAGGACGCCGTCCTGTACGAGCTCCACGTCGGCACCTTCACCCCCGAGGGCACCTTCGACGCCGCCGCCGCCCGCCTCGGCCACCTCACCGCCCTCGGCGTCACGCACGTGGAGCTGATGCCGGTGTGCTCCTTCCCCGGCCGGCACGGCTGGGGGTACGACGGGGTCGCGCCCTGGTCGGTGCACGAGCCGTACGGCGGCCCCGCCGGGCTGGTCCGCTTCACGGAGGCCGCGCACGCGGCGGGGCTGGGCGTGGTGCTGGACGTGGTCCACAACCACCTCGGCCCCTCCGGCAACCACCTCCCCGCCTTCGGCCCGTACTTCACCGACACGCACCACACCCCGTGGGGCTCGGCCGTCAACCTGGACGCGCCGGGCTCCGACGAGGTCCGCGCGTACCTCCTGGGCAGTGCGCTGGCCTGGCTGCGGGACTACGGGATCGACGGGCTGCGGCTGGACGCCGTGCACGCGCTCGCCGACGGCCGGGCGCTGACCTTCCTGGAGGAACTCGGCGCGGCCGTCGACGCGTTGGCGGCGGAGACCGGTCGCCCGCTGTTCCTGATCGCCGAGTCGGACCGGTGCGACCCGCGCACCGTCACCCCGCGCGCCGACGGGGGGCTGGGCCTGCACGCCCAGTGGAACGACGACTTCCACCACGCCCTGCACTGCGCGCTGACCGGTGAATCGCAGGCGTACTACGGCGACTTCGCCGCGGCGCCGCTCGCCGCCCTCGCCAAGACCATGACCCGGGTCTTCTTCCACGACGGCACCTGGTCCTCCTTCCGCGGCCGCACCCACGGGCGGCCGGTGGAACGCCGCCTGACCCCGGCGCACCGGTTCCTCGGCTACACCCAGACCCACGACCAGATCGGCAACCGGGCGCTCGGCGACCGGCTTTCCGCCTCGCTCTCCCCGGGCCTGCTGGCGTGCGCCGCGACGGTGGCGCTGACCGGGCCCTTCGTGCCGATGCTGTTCATGGGCGAGGAGTGGGGGGCCGGAACGCCCTGGCAGTACTTCACCGACCATCCCGACCCCGGGCTGGCCGAGGCCGTACGGGCGGGCCGGCGGCGGGAGTTCGCGGCGCACGGCTGGAAGGCGGAGGAGATCCCGGACCCGCAGGACCCGGCCACCCGGGACCGCTCCTGCCTGGACTGGGCGGAGCCCGGACGGGCCGGGCACGCCCGCCTGCTGGCCTGGTACCGCACGCTCGTCGCGCTCCGCCGCACCCATCCGGACCTGCGCGACCCGGACCTGGCGGCGGTCCGGGTCGCGTACGACGAGGAGCGGCGCTGGCTCACCTTCCGGCGCGGGGACGTCCGGGTCACGGTGAACCTGTCCCCGGAGCCGGTGACGATCGCGCTCGGCCGCAACGGGGTCCGGGTGCTGGCCGCCTGGGAGCCGGTCGAACACCCGGGGCCGGACGGCCGGATCCACGTACCGGGCGAATCGGCGGTGGTCCTGGGCCCGTAAGGGGGCTATTCGACGATCGCGAGCTCGCGCGGGGCGTTGTTGAGGCGGCGCCCGCCGTCCTCGGTGACGGTCACGATGTCCTCGATGCGGACGCCGAACCGGCCGGGCAGGTAGACGCCCGGCTCCACGGAGAAGCACATGCCGGGGACGAGCGGCTGCTCCTCGCCCTCGACCATGTACGGGGGTTCGTGGGTGGTGACGCCGATGCCGTGGCCGGTGCGGTGGATGAAGCGGTCCCCGTAGCCGAATTCGGTGATCACGGCGCGGGCCGCCCGGTCCACCTCCTGGCAGGAGACGCCCGGACGGACCGCCGCGAAGCCGGCCTGCTGGGCCTCGCGGACGATGTCGTGCACGCGCTGCTCCTCGGGGGTCGGCTCGCCCACGTGCACGGTGCGGGAGATGTCGGAGCCGTATCCGTGGCGCAGGCCCCCGAAGTCGAGGACGACCATGTCCCCGTGCCGGATGACCCGATCGCCGGCCTCGTGGTGCGGGTTGGCGCCGTTGGGGCCGGATCCGACGACGGTGAAGTCGACCTGGGAGTGGCCGTGCGCGCGCAGCAGGGCGGCCAGGTCCTCGGCGACGTCGGTCTCCCGGCGGCCCGCGAAGGGGACGTGGAGGATCTGCTCGTAGGCGGCGTCGGCGGCCTCCCCCGCCGCCGCGAGGCGCTCCAGTTCCCGTGCGTCCTTCACCGCGCGGAGCATGGGCAGGGAGTCGGTGAGCGGCACGTAGGAGGTGGCGGGCAACTCCCGCTGGAGGCCGAGGAGGTGCAGGGCCCAGGTGTTGTCGCTGACCCCGAAGCGGCCGGCGGCGTCCAGCAGCGGGGCGGTCACGGCGTACGGGTTCTTCCCGTCGGCCCAGTCCCGCAGGGCCAGCGCCGGGGCGCCGGCGGCCTTGGCGGCGTCGGGGGCCTCCAGGGCGGGCACCACGAGGACGGGGTCCTGTCCGGCGGCCAGGACGAGGACGGTCAGCCGCTCGGTCTCGGCGGTGGGGCGGTAGCCGGTGAGGTGGGCGAGGTCGGGCCCGGGGGCGATGAGCAGCCCGGCGAGTCCCGCGTCGGCGGCGGTCTGCGCGGCGGAGGCCATCCGGGCGGCGTAGTCGTCGGCCGTGAAGGGTGCCGGGCCTTTGGATGCGGCGTCACGTGTCATACGGGTGATCCTGCCGCGAGGCGCCCGGCGAGCGCAGCGGCCGCGCCGGTCGGGCTGCCCGGTGAGAGCAGCTCCGTACGGTGCACCAGCCGCGGTGCGGACAGCGGTACGGCGACCCCCGCGCCGGCGGCCTCGGCGACGCGGCGCGGCAGCAGCACGAGGCCGTGGCCGGCGGCGGCGAGGGCGCAGAGCCCGAGCAGGTCGGTGCCGTCGTAGCGCAGGGAGGCCGAGCGGGCGGGGTCCAGCGGCGGGGTGCACAGGCCGGGGGCGTCGAGCCAGCGCGCGTCGACGAGGTCGTCCAGCCGCAGGGAGGGCCGCCCGGCGAAGGGGTGCCCGGCGGGCAGCAGGACGGCGACCTCCTCCTCGCCCACCCCCGTCACGGTCAGCGGGGCCACGTCGGGCAGCCTCAGCGGGTCGCTGGGCGCGGCCGGCCCGTCGACCAGGCCCAGGTCGCAGCCGCCGGTGGCGACGGCGGCGGGCACCTCGGCCGGGGGCATGACCCGCAGGGTGACCCCGGTGGCGGGCAGGGCGGCGAGCAGCCGGGGCCCGACGGAGAGGGGGGACGCGGCGAGCGTGACCCGGCCGGGCGGGGCGGCGGCCAGCCGCAGCACGTCGGCCCGGGCGGCGTCGAGCCGCAGCAGCAGCAGCCCGGCGTGCTCCAGCAGCCGCGTCCCCGCCGGGGTCGGCGCCACGGGCCGCCGGGTGAGCAGCTCGGTCCGCAGGTCGGCCTCCAGGCCGGCGATGTGCTGGGAGACGGCGGACTGGGTGTAGCCCAGCTCCCTCGCGGCGGCGGAGAAGGAACCCAGCCGGACGACGGCGACGAAGGTACGGAGCAGATGCGGATCCATCCGCCCAGCATGCCGTGCCCCCTGCGGGGCGCTCACCGCGCACACCCCGCCCCCGGCACCCCTGCCGGGTCGCCCCCCCCCGCAGCCCGTTCCCCCGCGCCGGCGGGGTCGCGTGTGCGGTGGGGCGCCCGCAGGGCGTCGAACGCAACCACCGCTCTCCCCTCCGACCCCTGGAAACGTTCGACGGCCGAGGAGGTGCCCCGGCGCGCGCCCGGCCCCGGCGGCCGCCCCGGGCTGCCGCTGCGAGGAGCCGGTCCCCGCCCCGCCCTTCCACCGTTCCCCGGGCAGGCCCGGGGCACGGGATGCATCAGCAGCGCTTATCGCGCGTACAGGAACCATCGTTGGCGGTGAAGTGGGCTCCCGCCGCAAGATGATCCGCATGACCACCGCACACACCGCGCGGATCGCCCTCGTCGGCGACCGCTCCCCGCACGTCAAGTCCCACGTCCGCATCCCGCTCCTCCTCGACGCCCTGGCCGCGCGCGACGGTCTGGTGCTGGACGCCTACTGGATCCCCACCGGCGACGCCGGGGCCGAGGCCGCCGCGGGGACGCTGAGCCGCTTCGACGCGATGTGGGTGCTGCCCGGCAGCCCCTACGCCAGCGAGTCCGGGGTGCTGGCCGCGATCCGGGTGGCCCGGGAGGAGCGCATCCCCTTCCTCGGTACCTGCGGCGGCTTCCAGCACACGCTGCTCGAGTACGCCCGCACGGTGTGCGGTCTGGCCGGAGCCGCGCACGCCGAGAACGACCCCGGCGCCGCCGACCCGCTGATCACGCCGCTCTCCTGCTCGCTCGTGGGGCACGAGGGCCTCGTACGGGCCGAGCCCGGCTCGCTCGCCGAGGCCGCGCTCGGCGCGGAGCGGTCGACCGAGCGCTACCACTGCAACTACGGCCCCGATCCGCGCCACCTGCCCGCCCTCGCCGCGCACGGGCTGCGCCTGTCGGGGCACGACGAGGACGGGCAGGTGCGCATCGCGGAGCTGCCCGGGCACCCCTTCTTCCTGGCGACCCTGTTCCAGCCGGAGCTGCACGGGGACGGGACGGTCCCGCACCCGATCGTCCGGGCCCTCGCCGTGGCCGCTGTGACCCACGCCACCACCGCGCGCCCGGCCGCCGCCGTCGCGGAATAACGGGTCGCAGGACCACCCTTCTGATCGGCTATGCTGTGCATGCACATCGAACGGGCGGTCCGCCGCCCTTCGTGGTGGGTGTAGCTCAGTTGGTAGAGCACCTGGTTGTGGTCCAGGTGGCCGCGGGTTCAAGTCCCGTCACTCACCCTGTAGGTCCCGTGAGGGGTACGAGGTTTCCTCGTACCCCTCACGGGCGTTTGCGACGGGGTTCCCCCGGGCCTACGCCCTCAGGAAGGCCTCGACCTCGGTGGCGAAGGCCACGGGGGTCTCGTGCGGCGGGTAGTGGCCGGAGCCCGTGATCGTGACGATCCGGCAGTTCGGGTACCAGGCCTGCCACGTGGCCCGCATCACGTCGGCGGTGAGCGCGAGGTCGTACTCCCCCACCAGGACCAGCACCGGGACGGTGTTGCCCTTCACCGCGGAGGACAGGTCGAGCGGCTGCCAGCTCGCGAGGTAGCCGGCGAAGGCCTCGGGGCGGGAGACGCTCAGGGAGTGCTCGACCATGTGGTCGAGCCAGTGGCGGCTCGCGCGGTTGCCGGTGACCAGGTCGAGGATGGCGCGGCGCTTGGCGGGGTCCTCGGCGGCGCCGTAGAAGAGCGCGTGGGTCGCGTCGTCCATCTCGTACGGGGCGGCCGGGACGGGCGTCAGCCCGATCAGCTTCTCCACCCGCTCGGGGGCCCGGACGAGGACCTGCTGGATCGCCTTGCCGCCCATGGAGTGGCCGAGGAGGGAGAAGGTGTCCCAGCCGAGCTGGTCGGCCAGTTCGAGCACGTCGTCGGCGATCTCGGCGAGGGTGTGGCGGCCGGACACGTCCCGGCGCTCGCCGTAGCCCCGGTAGTCGAGGAAGGCGTACGAGAACTCCTCGGGGTCCAGGTAGTCCAGTACGGAGCCCCAGTTCGCGGAGGTCCCGAACCAGTCGTGCAGCACGATGACGCGGACGGGTCCGGTACCGATCCTGCGGTGGGCGATGGCCATGCGTTCTCCCTCGGTGACGGGGGTGGGGACTGCCGACGCCGTACCTTCTGCCCAGCGCGCCTACCATCACACCGTGAAACCGACACCGGGCGCAGAGCCGCTGGTCATGGGGGACTTCTCGCGCAGCGACGGGGCGCGCCACCCGCACCACCCGCGGAGCTACACGGTCAGCGACCCCGCCGAGATCGCCGAGGTGCTGGCCGTGCGGCCGCCCGAACGGCACACCGGTTTCGCCGGGGGCGGGATGGAGTGCATGTGCCACGAGGGATGGGCCCCGGCTCCCGCCACGCCCGGATACCGCCGCCTGCTCGACCCCCTCTCCCCCGAGGGCATCCCCGCCCGGCACCGTGCCCGGTGGGCGGCGGCCGCGCCGGAGGGGCTGCGGGAGTACGCCGCCGCGCTGGCCTGGGGCGAGGAGGAGCCCGGCCCGCCGCGCGGGGTGCCGCCGGCCGTCGTGTTCAGCTGGCTGGGCGCCGTACGGGAGGAGCCCCGCGACGCCGCGTGGCTGCTCGCCGAGCGGGGCCCCTGGCGGCTGCTGGCCGGGGTGGCGACGGAGGAGCTGGCCTGGGCGGTGCGCGAGACGGACCGGGCGGGGCTCGAGGGCGCCGTACGGTTCTTCGCGAGCGAGGAGTTCACCACCCGGCACCCCAAGCGCCGCCGGGTCCCGGACACCGCCCGCGACCTGCTGCTCCGGCATGCGCGCAGCCACCGCCCCGGGGACCTCCCGGTCCTGGAGCGGCGGCTGCTGCGGGCGGTGGAGGACCGGGTCAGACGGTCTTGATCGCCGGGTCGGAGACGCCCGGGGCGCCCGTCTCCACGTGGCCCGCGAAGCGGCGCAGGAAGGTGGCGTCCGCGTCGGAGACGACCGTGACGTCGTACCAGCGGCCCGTCGCGCCCAGGTCCGCCGTGTACGCGGCCGTGCCGCCCGCCGCGACCCGCAGGGTCTGGGTCGCGCCGTTGTAGGAGTTGGTCACCGTGAGGTTGACCGCGGCCGAGCCGGAGTTGGCCAGGGTCAGCTTCAGGTTCCCGGTGGCCCCGTCGTGGCGGGCCGTGACCTCGGGGCCGGCCTTCTTCGCCGGGCCCTTCCAGGTGCGCAGGAAGCCGTTCGGGCCCCAGACCGTGAGGTTGATCTGGTTTCCGGTGGAGCTGCTCGTGGACCAGGTGTCCGAGAGGGTCTTGCCGGCCTCGACCGTGTAGGGCCAGGGGCCGTCCGTACGGTTGCCCGAGGTGCTGTGGAAGTGCGCGCCGAGGGTCGGGCCGGAGGAGAAGGTCAGGGTGAACTTGCCGGTGGAGGTGGTGGCCCGGCCGTCCACGTACGGGCTGTAGCCCAGGGCGCGGGTCGGCTTGGACCCGGCCTCCTGCTTCGGCAGCGTGCCCGTGGCCGGCGGGACCGGGTGGTAGGAGGGGTGCGCGTTGTGGTCCGGCGGCAGGTAGGCGTCCGTCGACGGGAGCGAGGCGGGGGTCGCGTCCGTCTTGGTGAAGTCGAAGGCCGAGGTCAGGTCACCGCAGACGGCGCGGCGCCACGGCGAGATGTTCGGCTCCTGCACGCCGAAGCGCTTCTCCATGAAGCGGATCACCGAGGTGTGGTCGAAGGTCTCGGAGCAGACGTAACCGCCCTTGCTCCACGGGGAGACCACGATCATCGGGACGCGCGGGCCGAGCCCGTACGGTCCGGCCGCGTAACCGCCGCCCCCGTTGTAGAGGTCTCCGGTGACGCTCGCCGTGGACAGGCCCCACGCCGAGGAGGCCGGCGGGTACGGCGGGACGACGTGGTCGAAGAAGCCGTCGTTCTCGTCGTAGGTGATGAACAGCGCCGTCTTCGCCCAGACCGCCGGGTTCGAGGTGAGCGCGTCGAGGACCTGGGAGATGTACCAGGCGCCGAAGTTGACGGGCCAGTTCGGGTGCTCGCTGAAGGCCTCCGGGGCTGCGATCCAGGAGACCTGCGGGAGGGTGCCGTTGGTGACGTCCGCGCGCAGGCGGTCGAAGTAGCCGTCGCCCGCCTTGACGTCGGTGCCCGTGCGGGCCTTCTCGTACAGGGCGCTGCCGGGCTGGGCGTTGCGGTAGTTGTTGAAGTACAGCAGCGAGTTGTCGCCGTAGTTGCCGCGGAAGGCGTCGCTGATCCAGCCCCAGGAACCGGCGGCGTTCAGGCCGTCGCCGATGTCCTGGTAGACCTTCCAGGACACTCCGGCCGCCTCCAGGCGCTCCGGGTAGGTCTTCCAGCCGTAGCCGGCCTCCTGGTTGCCGAGGACCGGGCCGCCGCCGACGCCGTCGTTGCCCGTGTAACCCGACCACATGTAGTAGCGGTTGGGGTCCGTGGCGCCGATGAAGGAGCAGTGGTAGGCGTCGCACACCGTGAAGGCGTCGGCGAGGGCGTAGTGGAACGGGATGTTGCCCCGGGTCATGTACGACATGGTCGTGGCCGTCTTCGCCGGGACCCACTTGTCGTACTTGCCGTTGTTGTAGGCGGCGTGGCCGCCGGCCCAGTCGTGGTTGAGCCCCTCGACGAACTGCATGCCGAGGTCGTTGACCTGCGGGTTGAAGGGGAGGATGTCCTTCGTCCCGTTGGACTGGTAGAACACGGACTTGCCGTTGTCCTGGAGGACGGGACGGGGGTCGCCGAAGCCGCGGACACCCTTCATGGTCCCGAAGTACTGGTCGAAGGACCGGTTCTCCTGCATGAGGACGACGATGTGCTCGATGTCCTGGATCGTGCCCGTGGTGCCCTGCGCCGAGATGGCGGCCGCGCGGGCGATGCTCTCGCCCAGCATCGCGACGGCGGCAGTGCCACCGGCTATCTGCAGGAACCTGCGCCGATTGAATTCGGTCATGGAGTGACGTCCTCTGCGGGTGAGGGGGGTGTCGGGGGGCGCCCCAAGAACAGCGCCCCCGGGGTACCGGACGGAGATCACTTCGTGACGGTGCGCCGTACACCTGGAGAACGAAAGCTCTCCCGGACGGCCCGCTTGTCTGCTGGAATGACC
The DNA here is from genome assembly GCF_044541755.1 of Streptomyces sp. NPDC085524. NCBI lineage: Bacteria > Bacillati > Actinomycetota > Actinomycetes > Kitasatosporales > Streptomycetaceae > Streptomyces > Streptomyces sp. NPDC085524. The sequence goes on along the minus strand of NZ_JBITTH010000018.1, from coordinate 159,235 downwards.
TCCCACACAACTGCACGGGGGGCGCACAACGGATGGCCGGGAACGACTTCGGGCATGCCCTCGGGCTTGCCCGCGCGCTCTCCGGTCTGCCGCTCTCGCCGCTCGTGGGAGGGTACGGGGAACTCGTCTCCGCGCAACAGACCCTCGGCTTCAGCCACTTGGGTGAACTTCTGACCCCCGGGAGCGGCCGCTTACGGGTGCTCGACGGGGTCTTCCGCGTCGAGCGGCCCGGCCGGCGCGCCCATGTGAACGCCGGGGTGCTGCGCGGACTGCGGTCGGAGCGGCCCGAGGCGGCATGGCTGCTGGACCGGCTGGCGGGGATCCAGGAGGAGGACCCGGCGGCGCTGCGGCGGATCCTGCTCTACCAGTTCGCCCGGCTGCTCCACGACCACCCGGCCGGCCACCTGCCCGCCACCGCGGCCGGCCTCGGGGTCGACCCGGCCGAGACCGCCGCACTGGTCCACGCCGTCGCAGCGCTGCCCCGGCTGGACGCGGGGCAGCGGGCCGCCGCCGAGGGCCTGGAGGACGACTGGCGCAGCAGCCGGGTGCGCGCGGCCCAGCGGAAGGCGGCCCTCCTGCCGGCGGGAGGCGGGGACCGGGCCCTGGGGGCCCGGCTCGCCGGGCTGGCCGACCGGGCCGCGGCCGCCGACGCCGCACTCGGCGAGGCGCGGCGCCACGAGGAGCAGGGCGATCCCGACCGGGCGTCCGTCCAGTACGAGGAGGCGGCCCGGCTCGCGGGGGACTGCCCGCACGCGGTGCGCGGGCTGGTCCGCACCTACCGGCCGGAGCCGGGCGATCCGGGCCCGCTGGAATCCGTCCCCGTCCCCGGCGGGGTCGAAGTGCGCTGGCCCGCGGTCCTGTTCAGGGGCAGGACCTGGCGGGTGGTGCGGCTCACCCAGGGCGAGCCCGCGGGCTTACCCCTCGCCGAGGTGGCGGGGCGGCCCCGCGACGGCGTCCTCCTGGACCGGGACACCGGGATCGGGGTGCGCGTGCGCCATGTCGCCCTGCCGGTCGGGGACGACGGCGCGGTGGACGGCCCGCCGCTGATCGGGGCCCCGGTGGCCGTCGCCCCGGCGGTGACGGGGCTGCGCGTCGCCGACGGCAACGGCCGGCTCGAGGCCTCCTGGACCGCCCCGGCGGGCGCGGCCGGCGCGCAGGCGACCCTGACCGGGCCGGGGAGCCGCCGGGTGGCGGACGCGGCCGGGCAGGACGTGCGCTTCGACGGCCTGGAGCCGGGCCCGTACGAACTGGCGGTCCGGGCCCGCTACCCGGCGCCGGGCCCCTCCGGCCGCGCGGTCCTCTCGGCCCCGGTGACGGCCCCGGCCACCGTCCACCGGTGGCCGGCCCCCGTGGACGCACTGACGGCCACCCCCGACGCATCGCACGGGCTGCTCTTCCACGTGAAGGGTGCGGAAGGCGCCGAGGTGCGCCTGGTCGAGTGGCAGACTGCCCCGCCCGCTGCGGGCGCGGAACTGCGGACGGCCGATCTGCCGCCCGCCCTGGACTGGATCACCCCGGCCGGGGCCGGCCGGCGCGACGACGGAGGCGGCTCGCCCGGGACGCCCGCGGATGCGCCCGGTACTGCCGCGCGGGGCACCGGCGGCCCGGCGGGGCCGCCCCGCGGGACGCCGGTGACCGCGATCGCGGCCGGGCGGCCGCCGGCCGGGGCGCTGCTGACCGTGACGGCCGTGGCCGTGCTCGGGGAGCGGGCCGTGGCCGGGCCCGGGGTGCTGGTCGAGGCTCCGCTCCCGGTGACCGGGCTCGCGGTGCGGCGTACCGCGCCCGGGCAGGTGCAGCTCACCTTCGACTGGCCCGGCGGCGCCGGCACCGTCACCGCCGCCGTCGCGCAGGACGGCCGGGTCACCGAGCACGCCGTGGCCCGCAGCGTGTTCCTGCGCGAGGGGCTCCGGCTGCCGGTCGCGCCCGCGGCCCTGCACGTCGAGGCGTACGCGGCGCCCCGCGGCGCGCGGTCCGTACGCGCCGCCGGCTCCGGCGACGCGCGGGCCGAGCTGCCCGCCGACGTGGCCATCGCCTACGAACTCCTGCCGGGCGCCCGGCGCGGCCTGCGCCGCGGGCCCGCGGTCCTGCGGGTCACCGTGCGGGCACCCGGCGGCGCCGCGGACCTCCCCGGCTTCGTGCTGGTCGCCCGTGGCGGCGGCCGCAACCCGCAGCGCCCGCCCGGCCCCACCAGCGGTACGACCCTGTGCCGCCTGACCGGTGAAGAGCTCGCGTCCGCCAGGACGTTGGAGCGCGAGATCGACCCTGCTGCCGCGCCCGGACGTCCGTACGCCGTCCGTGGTTTCCTCCTCGGCGGCCGTGCCGCCTCCGTCCGGCTCGAAGAGCCCCCGATCCACTCCCTGGTGGTGCGCTGACTTGACCTCCGTCGTCTGCCCCTACTGCTTCGACCGGTCACCGGCCGCCAAGCTCCCCTACCGCTGCCAGATGTCCCCCACGGGCGTGCGCGGCGGCAAGCCCTGCACCGCCGAACTCGATTCGGTGTGGGCCGAGTTCATCGGGCCGGCCGCGCCTCCCGCGCTGCGGATGCGCGGGCCCGTGTTCACCGCCGCGCGCGGGCTCGGCGGGCGGATCCCGCGGCAGCTGCCGCTCGGCGGCGGGGGGTCCCGTGCGGACTGCCCCGCATGCGGGGTGTCCACGCCGGTGCGGGTCTGCCGGCGGTGCCACAGCGACTTCCCGAGCGACTACTGCGACCAGGACACCCGGATCATCGCCCTGCTCGGCCCCAAGGGCTCGGGCAAGAGCACGTACGTCTCGGTCCTGGTCAACGAACTGCGCGGCAGGGTGGGCCGGGCCTTCGGGGCCTCGCTCACCCCGATGGGCGGCGAGACCCAGCGCCGTGACCGCGAGATGGCCGAGGACCTCTACGACCGGCTGCGGCTGCCCGAGGCCACGCGACCGGCCGCGCTCGGCTTCAACGACCCGCTGCTGTACCGGCTGAGCCTCCCGCTGCGCCGCCGGCTGCGCGGGGACGGCAGCCGGCACACCGCGCTGGTGTTCTTCGACGCAGCGGGCGAGGACCTGGGCAGCGCCGAGGCCATGGACCGGTACACGACGTACCTGGCCGCCGCCGACGGGATCATCATGCTGGTCGACCCCTTGCAGATGCGGGCGGTGCGCGACCGGCTGCCCGTCGACTCCGAGCTGCCGCTGCCCGTCGTGGAGACCCCGCCGCAGCAGATCGCCGGTGACCTCGCGGCGCAGCTCCGGGCCCGCGGCCGGGGCTCCTCCCGGGGCCGGGTCACCACCCCGGTGGCCGTGGCCGTGACGAAGACCGATTCCCTCGCCCCGCTGCTGGACCCGCACTCCCCGCTGCTGCGCAACGCGGACCACGGGGCCGGCGCGGTCGACGAGGACGACCGGCTCGCGGTGCACGAGGAGATGCGTTCGCTGCTGGACGGCTGGGACTCCGGCGCCCTGCTGCGGCAGCTGGAGCGGGACTTCGCGCAGCTGTCCCTGTTCGGGCTGTCGGCGCTCGGCTCGCCGCCGCCCGCGCACGCGCCGGCCGACGCCCCGAAATCGGGTCCGCAGCCGCTGCGCGTGGAGGATCCGCTGCTGTGGCTGCTGGGCCTCGGCGGGCTGCTGCCGCAGGCTTCCGGCGCGGCGCGTTCGGGCGGTCGCAGCGGTGCGGAGGGAGAGGCGTGAAGCTCGCGCAACTGCACTACACCTCGGCGCCGCCCGGCCCCGACGGCTCCGGGTTCCGGTTCACGGCCGTCACCCCCGGGGTGCCGGCCGCGCTGCTGCGCGAGGCGGAGCAGCTGATCGGCTACGAGCCGCCCCGGGAGGCGCCCCCACGGCCGGGCCCGGACGAACTGGGCTCCTTCCCGCAGGCGTTGAGCCTGAGCGTGCTGGCGGACGGGAGCCGGCTGCTGGCCCGTTCGGTGTACACGGGCGCCGACTACAGCGGCCGCTGGGGCAACTTCCACGCCCATGCGGTGCACCTGCCGCAGCAGGCGGGCTCCGGTCCGGCCGTCGGCGCGCTGCCGATCACCTCCTGGGGCTCGCCGCAGTGGGCCGTGGACACCCCGGCGGGCGGGGCGCCCGCGATGACGGCCGTGCCGCTTCCGGGGCCGCACGATCCGGTGGGGCTGGCCGGGTTCGTCAGCGACCGGGGGCCGTGGCTCGCCCGGTTCTTCGCCGATGTCCGCCGGCTCGGCGAGGACCCGGCGGCCCCGCAGATCGTGCTGGTGGAGGCGGACAGCGAGGCGGTGGCCCGCTGGATCATGCTGGCGTGCAGCGTGCTGCCGCACCAGCGGGGCCAGTGGCTCACCTTCACCACCTACACGCGGCGCCCGCAGCTGGCCCGGCAGCAGATCATCGGCGTGGTCCCCGAGGACGGCCCGGCCCTGGCCGGGCAGGAGCACCGCTACCGGGTGTACGACGTGCCGCGCGCGACCGCCCCCGTCTCCGTGGCCCCCGACGCGTGGGCCGACACCGCGGCCCGGATCTGGCAGGCGCGGCGCCAGGAGCTGTTCGCGGAGGTCCGCCGGCTCGGCGCCGACCCTTACGACGCGGGCCCCCTGGCCGCGCTCGCCCTCGCCGCGGACGTCCCCCTGGCCTCCGCCGCCCGGGCCGCCGCCGCGGACTGGACCGCCGGTCACCGCGACGCCCTGGACGGGGCCCGGCTGCACGCGCTGACCCTGGCGCTCGGCGCGGGATCCCCGGACGGGGACCGGGACGCGGCCGAGGCCGCCGCGTGCGGGCGGCTGCTGGCGGCCCTGGACGGCTGGGCCCCGGCCGCCGTGTGCGAGCCCCTGGCGGAGCGGGCCCTCGCCGAGGCGGTGCGCGGCCCGGCCGTGCCCGCGGAGCTGCCCTCCGCCGGGGCGCTGGGCGGGCCCGCGCGGGCCCGGCTCGCGGCCGCGCTGGAACCGGAGCTGCGGGCCGCGCTCGGCGCTCCGGGGGCCGAACCGGGCGACCGGGCCGGGCTGTTGCGGGTCGCCTCGGTGCTGGGGACGGACACGGCCGACCTGCTGCCCGACGTGGCCCGGCAGCTGGCGCTCGCACTGCTCGCCGATCCGGAGCGGGTGGACGGCCCGGGGGTGCGGGCGGCGCTCGCGGAGCTGCCGGTGCTGCGGGCCCTCGTACTCGACCGGCTGGACTCCCTCGCGGCGGGCGATCCGGCCGCGGCGCGGAAGCTGTTCGCCCGCACCGGGCTGCGGCTGACGGCCGCCGACGCCCGCCCGCACCTGCGGATGTGCGCTTCGGCCGCGGGGGTGGTCGCGGCCGCCCCGGACCGGGTGGCCGCGCTGCACGCGCTGCTCGGCGAGTCCGGGGTCTCGCTGTACGCGGAGCCGCTGGTGCTGCGGACCGCGATGCGGCTGGTCTGGGACGGGGAGGCGCCGGGTGCGGGCGAGGCCGCCATGGTGCTCGGGGCGACCGGCGCGCAGGTCCACCGGGAGGCCGGGACCTGGGAGCTGCTGGCGCGGGCGGCGGCCGGCGCCCCCGCCGGGGACCCGGCGGCGGCGGAGCTGGCCCCGGAGATCCTGGCCCGCTTCCAGGAGGAACTCCCCGCCTCGCTGCGGCCGTCGCTGCTGATCCTGGAGCTGGCCCGGAACCTGCGGGCGGGCACGGCGGGCCCGGGCTGGGTGCGCCAGGCCCTGGACCTGGGGTCGACGGGTCCGGAGCCGGGTGCCCAGGCGCAGGCGTACGCGGCGCTGTCCGCGCGGCTGCTGCTGGCCGGGGAGCGGCCGGAGCACGAGCTGCGGGCCCTGATCGAGAGCGACGACGCGGAGCTGCTGGCCGCGTACCGGCAGGCCGCGCGGGAGCCGGAGGTGACCGCCCGGCTGCGGCTGGCCCCCGCCTTCGTCGCGGACTGCTTCACGGCGTGGTCCTCGCAGCCTCAGGCGGGCCCGGTCTGGCAGGAGGCCCGTACGGACCTGCTCGAGGGGGTACTGCGGCCCGTCGTGCGGGGGCTGGCTCCGGAGCAGCTCGCCTCGGTGGAGGAAGCCCTGGCCCGGCTGGGGGGCCGCCCGGCGGAGGAGTTCCGCACCTGGCAGCGCCCGAGCGCGATCGGACGCCTGCGGGACCGGTTCAAGCGGCGCTCCGGCTCTTCCCGGCCGGGGGCGGGCGAGACCTCCCGTGCGGGTGCCGCGGACGCTCCGGGCGGCTCCGGCCGGGAGGGAACCGGTACCCGCCGCTCGGACGGTCCGGACGGCACGGGCCGGGGCGACGGGAGCGGGGGCCGGGGCGATGCGAGCGGCAGCCGGGGAGGCGGCTGGTGAACACCGGGATCGTCATCCGGAGCCTGCTGTACGGCACCGGGATCGTCGCCGTCGGCGTGTGCCTGTCCTACGGGCTGTGGCAGTTCCTCGGGCTGGCCCTGGGGGCCGCCGGACGGGCCTTCGGGCCCCGGGAGCGCCTCACCCCCGACCAGCGGGTCGTCCCGTACCCCGGCAGCGAGCCGGCCCACCGCGCCTACTGGGCCTTCCAGATGTGGCGGGACTGCGGTGACGCCGCGCTGTTCGCCGCCCGCACCGTCCACTACCTGCTCAGCCGTCACTGGCTCGGGAAGGTGGTGCGGGACCGACTGCTGCAGGGCCGCAGCGGCCGCACCGGCATGCGCTCCGACAGCGGGTTCGGCCGGACGCTGAGGCGCCTGCTCGCCCCCGGTACGGCGCTGGCCGCCGTGCTGTCCGCGGTGCTCGCCTCGGCGCTGCTGCTCTGCATCGCGGCGGTCTTCGCCGTCCAGCTGGCCCTGGTCGCCCTCGCGGCCGTCGCCGCCGTTGCCGCCGGGCGAGTTGCCGAGCGGGTGTGGAAGCTGGCCCGGGGCGTGCGGATGAAGTGCCCCTACCCGCGCTGCTACCGTCCGTTCGCGCTGGCCGTGCACCTGTGCCCGGGCTGCGGGGCGGCCCACCGCGCACTGCGGCCCGGCGGCTTCGGTGCATGGCGGCACGTGTGCCGTTGCGGCCGGGCGCTGCCCACCACCGTCTTCACGGGGCGGCGCCGGCTCACCGCCCACTGCCCGCACTGCGACCGGCCGCTGCCCCCGGCCGTCGGCACCACCCGGGTGGTGCACCTGCCGCTGGTCGGCGGCACCTCGGCCGGGAAGACCATGCTGATGGCGGCCGTGCTGGAGGGCCTGCGGTCCTGGTCGCACCAGTCGTCGCTGAAGGTCGAGTTCGCCTCGCCGGAGGATCTGCGCGAGGCCAACGTGCTGGGCAGGCAGCTGAAGGACTCGGGGTGGACGCTGAAGACCCAGGGCGGGCAGCCCCGGGCGCTGATGCTGCTGGTCGGGCGGGGCTTCCGGCGCAGGCTGCTCTACTTGTACGACCCGATGGGAGAGTCCCTGCGCGACGCGGTCAACACGCGGCTGCAGGGGTACCTCGCGCACGCCGACGGGATCCTGTTCGTCGCGGACGTGCTCGCCTCGCCCGTCGTGCGCCGCTCCCTGCGGGCGGGCGACCCCGGGCTGGCGGCGGCCGCGCGGCCGGCCGACCTCGGGCCCGTGGAGACGTACGCGGTGCTGGCCGGCGAGCTGCAGGGGCTCAGCGGCCGCCGGGGGCGGCTGGCGGTGGCCACGGTGGTCACCAAGCGGGACACCCTCGACCGGCTGACCACCCTGCCGCGGCCCGCGGAACCGGTCGACGACTGGCTGCGCGGCATCGGCCTCGACGACCTCGTGCGCAGCATCGGCCACGACTTCGCGGCGGCCCGCTACTGGACGGTGAGCGCCCGCGCGGCGACCGGGGCGGGCGCACTGGGCTCCGAGCAGCTGCGGGCGGCGGAGCCGGTGCTGTGGCTGCTCGCACGGAGCGGGCTGCGCGTCGGGAGTCTGGCCGCGGCCCGGCCGGCGGCAGGCGGCCCGGGGGCGCACGGACCGGCGCCGGGCCGGATCGCGTCGGAAGGGAGCAAGACCCCATGATTACACCGCAGATCGCGCGGGGCCGGCGGCTGATGCTGGCCCTGTTCGTGGTGGCGGTCGTGGTGACGGCTGCCGCCGTGGTGGCGGCGTTGGTGCGGTTCGTGCCGCAATGGAGCGGGAGTTGAAGGAGACATGCGGTGAGTGACATCCCCGGCGGGCCGATGGCGAACAGGCCCGTCCATTTCATCTGGCTGCTCGACTGCTCGTACTCGATGCAGGGCGAGAAGATCGGCCAGCTCAACTACGCGATCAGGGAGGCCGTTCCGGCCATGCGCTCGGTCGCGCAGGACAATCCGGCGGCCCAACTGCTGCTGCGCACCATGACGTTCTCCACGACGGCCCGCTGGCACCACCAGGACCCGGTACCGGTCGAGCAGTTCACCTGGCAGGACGTACAAGTGGACGGCATGACCAACCTGGGTGACGCCCTCCACCTCGTCTCGCGCGAACTGGACACGCCGCCGATGCCGCAGCGGGCCCTGAAGCCGGTGCTGGCTCTCGTCTCCGACGGGGTGCCGACGGACGACTGGAAGGCCGGGCTGCGGGCGGTGGACGCGACCCCGTGGGGCCGCAAGGCCGTACGGGTGGCCATCGCGATCGGCGCGGACGCGGACCGTACGGTGCTCCAGGAGTTCCTCGGCAATCCCGAGCTCCAGCCGCTGGACGCGAACAGCCCCAAGCAGCTGGCGGCGGCGATCCGCTGGGCCTCGACGGCTGCGGTCAAGGCGGCCTCCCAGCCGATGGCGGGCTCCGCGGACACCATCGTGAAGCAGCCGCCGTACGCCCCGCCCGCGCTCGACGACGACGATGACGACGTGTGGTGAGCGGGCCCTTGCCGACCGACGGATCCGCACCCCCGCTCTGGGAGTCGCTGCACGGCAGCGTCCAGGGCGTGAACAAGACGCGCAACCAGGACCACTACGAGGTGGAGGGCCTCGGCACGGCCGGAGCCCCGCTGATCATGGCGGTGGCGGACGGCCACGGCTCGGCGGTGCACTCGCGCAGCCATCTGGGGTCCCGGTTCGCCGTGGACCTGTTCGTCCAGGAGGCACGGCTGTTCGCGTCGCTCGCCCAGCCCCGGGGCGAGGAACGGCCGCCGAGCCTGGCCTGGCTGATGCGCTACGCCGAGTACGCCTTCCCGCGCCAGCTGGTCAGCGCCTGGCGGGAGAAGGTGCTGGGCAACTGGGAGCGCAGCAGCCCGCCCGGTGAGCCGCCGGTGCCGGACGAGGAGAAGCTGCTGCTGTACGGCAGCACGTTCGTCGGCGCCGTGCTGACGCCCCGGGTCTTCGCGGCCTGGCAGCTCGGCGACGGCGAGCTGACGCTGGTCGGCGAGGACGGGCGGGTGAGCGTACCGCTCGCGCCGAAGGAGGCCGATCTGGGCGACGAGACGGAGTCGCTGTGCACCCGGAAGGCGTGGCTGCGGGTGCGGACCCACTGGGCTCCGGTGACGGCGCCCTCGCGGGCGCCCCGGCTGGTCGCGCTGTCCACGGACGGGCTGTCCAAGAGCTTCGCCTCCGACAGGGGGTTCCGGCAGTTCGTGGCCGGGCTGGACGAACGGCTGTCGGCGGAGGGCACCGAGTGCGTCCGGGCCGTGCTGCCGGAGTGGCTGGCCAAGGCCTCGCAGCACTCGGGGGACGACACCACGCTGGTGGCGGCCTGGCACGCGGGGGGAGCGTCGCCGGATCCGGTGGACCCGCCGGAACCGGCGGACCCGATGGCCGTGACGGTGGCCCTGACCGGGCCGCTGGGACCGGTGGCCCCCGTGGATCCGGTGGACCCGGCGAATGCCGTGGACCCGGTGGGTCCGGTGGAAATGGAAGACCTGCGAGACCCGTACAGGAGTGAAGAATGAGCGGCATGCTCGACAGCAGCACCCGGCTGACGGCCGACAGCGGTACGAGCGTGGAGGTCTGCGACCTGCTCGGCGCGGGCGGGCAGGGGGAGGTGTACCGGGTCCGGACCCCCGCCGGGGAGCGGGCGCTGAAGTGGTACTACCCGACGTGCGCGACACCGGCGCAGGAGGACATCGTCCGCCAGCTGGTGGACCGGGACTTCGACGACGACCGGTTCCTGTGGCCGCGGGACTTCGTGTCCGACGGGCGCGGCGGTTTCGGGTACCTCATGGACATCCGGCCGGACCGCTTCAAGGGGCTTCCCGCCCTGTTCCGCCGCCAGTTGAAGACGTCCCCGCGGGCGCTGCTCGCCGCCTGCCTCTACACCGTCGAGGCGTACCAGGCGCTGCACTCGCGCGGGATCGCCTACCGGGACATCTCCTGGGGCAACATCTTCTTCGACCCGGCCACCGGGGAGGTGCTGGTCTGCGACAACGACAACGCGGTGGTGGAGGGCGACAGCACCGGCATCTCCGGGACGATGGAGTTCATGGCGCCCGAGCTGGTGCGCGGGGACCCGGGGGTCTCCCCCGGCACCCAGAGCGACCTGCACTCCCTGTCGGTGCTGCTGTTCATGCTCCTGATGAACCACCACCCGCTCAAGGGTCGGCTGGAGTTGGCGATCCGCTGCCTGGACGAGGCTGCCGAGCGCAAGCTGTACGGGAAGCAGCCGCTGTTCGTCTTCGACCCGGTGGACCGCTCCAACGAGCCGGATCCCGTGGAGCACAGGACGGTGCTGGCCACGTGGGAGGTGGCACCGCCCTCGCTGCGCGACCTGTTCGTCAAGAACTTCACCACGGGGCTGCGCGACCCTGCGGCGCGGGTGCGCGAATCGCAGTGGCGGGACACCCTGCGGGCGGTGCTCGACGCGGTGGTGGACTGCGCCCACTGCGGCAAGCAGAACATGACCGAACCCCTGTCCGCGGTGCCGGGCAGCTGCTGGTCCTGCCGCGCCACGCTGGTGCTGCCGCCCCGGCTGGTGCTGACCACTCCCCCGCCGCGCACCGAGCACCACATCCTGCTGCACCGCACCTCGCGGGTGCAGGCGCACCACCTGGCGCCGGAGCCGGCCCGGCACGACTACGGAGACGCCACGCTGGTGGCGCAGCTGACCGAACACCCGCAGCGTCCGGGGAAGTTCGGGCTCGCCAACCGGTCCGGGAGCTCGTGGACGGGCACCCGGGCGGACGGCACCACGCAGGAGATCGCCCCGGGGCAGACCGTGCCCCTGCGCTCCGGCCTGGAGCTGGATTTCGGCGGGGCGCGGGCCGTCGTACGGTCGAAGTGAGACGGCCCGCGCCCGTCGGCGCCGCGGCGGGGGTCAGACCAGCAGGCGGGTGATCTCCTGGGCCAGGGCCAGCCCGGTGTGTGGCGCACGTCGGGGCCGACCTGCTGTCCGACCGGCTGCGCCGGCGGCACCATCAACCAGCCCGGGCAGGGACCGCAGCAGGGCGGCCAGGGGTACGGCTCCGCCCCGCGGCCGATGGGCTGCCAGACCATCTCCTTGATCTTCTGGCCGCTGCCGACGAACGGGTTGGTGCGCTCGGCGCGCGCCGTGTACGGGACCACGTTGGCCCGTTTCGGCTCCAGCAGCCGGTGCTCCACCTCGGGGCCGGTGCCGGGGCGAGGTCCACCGGCCGGTCGGTGCCGTGCGCGACGGCGAGGGCGGCCGCCGCGGCGGCCGCCCGGGCCAGTCCGGTGGTGCCGCTGCCCAGCCCGTAGAGCCCGGCCGGTCCCGGGCGCCTACGCGGTCGCCGCGGCTGCCGCCTTGGCGATGAGTACGTCGAGGAGGGAGAGCAGGGCCGCGCGGACGTCCGTGCGGGAGCGGGCGTCCAGCATGAGGACGGGGGTGCTCGGGTCACGCATGTGCAGGGCTGCCGCGATCTCCTCGGCGGTGTACGGCTGTTCGCCGTGGAAGCAGTTCGCGCCGACCACGAACGGCAGTCCGCGGCTCTCGAAGAAGTCGACGGCCGGGAAACTGCGGTCGAGGCGGCGGGTGTCGACCAGCACGATCGCCCCGAGCGCCCCGGCGAGCAGGTCGTCCCACATGAACCAGAAGCGTTCCTGGCCGGGTGTGCCGAAGAGGTACAGGACGACTCCGGCGTCGGTGAGGGTGATCCGGCCGAAGTCCATGGCGACGGTGGTGACCGCTTTGGACTCGATCCCGTCGAGGTCGTCGACTCCGACGCCCGCGGCCGTCAGCCGTTCCTCCGTGCGCAGCGGCTCGATCTCGGAGATCGTCTCCACCAAGGTGGTCTTGCCGACTCCGAAACCACCGGCGATCAGGATCTTGACGGGGGCGGAATCCCGGGGGGCGGGAATGTCATATCCGGGCAAGGCTGTCCCTGATTCTCATGAGCAGGTCGACGTCGGTGGTCTCGGTCGCCGCCAGGGGCGGCCGGTGGTGGATCAGCCCGCGGTCGGCGAGTTCGCCGAGGAGCAGCGTCATCGGGGTGAGGCGCATGTGCATCCGTGCCGCGATCTCCGCGACTGCGAGACCGGCCGGCGCCGCGCACATGACGAGGATCTCCTGCCATTCGCTGGGCAGTCCGGCCTGGGCGGCCGCGGCCGCCGCCGCCGTGACCGTCGTGTCCATGGTGAGGACGGTGTGCGCGGCGGCCGTACGTCCGTCGGTGAGGGCGTACAGCCGCGTCCGGCGGCGGCTCGCGGGCTGGGGCTCGTCCTGCGGCATTACGCGGTCGGCACCTGGCCGCGCTCGGGGGTGCCCAGCCATTCGCCGAGCGCCTGCGCGGTCCGCACGGCCTCGCCGCCGAGCTCTCCGAGGCGCGCCTTGCGGTTGGTCACGACGATGAGCGTGCTGCCGTCGCCGCATCCCACGATGCAGAGGTAGCGGTCGTCCATCTCGACCAGTTGGCGGATGACGCGGCCCCCGTCGATCTCCCGGGATATCGCCTTCATCGTGGCCGCGACGCCGGAGGCGGCGGCCGCCATGCGCTCGGCCTGGGGCTCGTCCAGCATGTAGGCGCTGAGCTTGATGCCGTCGTTCGACAGGAGCACCGCTCCCTGGATGCCGGCGATCCTGTTCAGGTTGTTGTCCAGCACGCTGTAGATCGCGTCGTTGGATGTCGCAGTGTTCGGTGAGGTAGTCATGGCCGATCCCGTCGGAGCTCTTCTTCCACTGTCTGGGTCCCGTGTTCGTAGTCCGCCCAGGCGTCGGCCACCTCTTCGGGTGTCGCCGCGTCCTGCCGGACGGGGGTTTCCGCGGCGCGGGGCTCGCGAAGCTGCTCTGCGATGTGGGTCTGCGGCACGCGCTCGGGGAGGGCGGGCCGGGCCCCGGGCACGGTCACCGGCGCGGGCGCAGGCGCGGCTGCGGGCGCAGGTACGGGCGCGGGTGCCTGCACCTTCGTGGTGCGGCTCGGCAGCCCGGCGGCCGTGCGCACGACGGGCTCGGACCGCCGTTCGCCGGACAGGCGGGGCGCCGGGGCGGCGGCGGCCGGCTCGGGGGCCGCGGGGGCGGGCGCGGGCACGGGCTCGGGCGCGGGTGCCGGCTTGGGCGCGGGCTCGCGCCGTGGTTCCGCCGCGGCGCCGGCCACCAGCAGTTCCGCGGGGAAGATCACCACGGCGGAGGTGCCGCCGTACACCGAGCGGCGCAGGGTGACGTTCGCCTGGAGCTGGTCGGCGAGGTGACCGACCACGAAGAGGCCGAGCCGGTGCGCGTTCTGCGCCAGGACGGAGTACGGCGGGGCCTGGTGCAGGCGGCCGTTCATCTCCTCGTACCGCTCGGGGGTCACCCGCGGCCCGCGGTCCTCGATCTCGACCGACAGGCCGTCCGTGACGAGTTCCGCGCGGATGACCACCTTGGACCGCGGCGGGGAGAAGCGGGTGGCGTTGTCGAGCAGCTCCGCGAGCAGGTGGCTGACCTGGCTGATGGCGCCGGGCTCCACGCTGGTCTCGTCCAGGGCCTGCCGCTCGATGCGGCGGAAGTCCTCGACCTCCGCGGCGGCTTCGCGCAGCACGTCCGCGATGCGCATGGGCTCGGTGTGCGGGTCGGGGACCTCGCCGCCCGCCAGGATGAGGAGGTTCTCGATCTGCCGCCGCATGCCGACCGTCAGCTGGTCGGAGCGCATCAGCTGGGCGAGCAGGGCTTCGTCGTGGCCGAAGGTGTCCTGCAGGTCCTCGGTGAGGCTCAGCTGGCGGCTGACCAGGTTCCCGGTGCGCGAGGCGATGCCCGTGGCGAACAGGCCGAACCCGTGACGCTCGTCGGCGAGCCTGCGGTGTCCGTCGACGGACACGGCGACGGCGCGGGCGAAGGCGTCGCTGATGCGGCCGACCTCGTCCCCGTCGCCGCGCACCGTCGGCAGGACGGCGTTGTCGACGGACTGGCCGCGCTGGAGCCGGGCGACGACGTCCGGGAGGGTCTCCTCGGCGACGGTCACCGTGCGTTCGTGCAGGTCGTGCAGGCGGCGCAGGACCGATCGCGTGGTGAACACGACGACGACCACGACGATCAGCAGCCCGCCGGAGCTCCCCCCGATGAGCCAGGCGACCTCGGTGTCCAGTTCCGCGGCCTTGGCCTCGCCGCGCGTGAGCACCTTCCTCGCGCGGTCGACGTTGAGCGAGGCCATCTGTACGGAGAAGTTCTCGTGCGCGGAGCGCCAGAGGGCGGTTTCGGCGGGCAGCTTGATGCCGGAGTTGGTGTCCGTGTGCTCGGAGACGACCGCGTTCTCGATGCGGATCTTCGTCTTCCAGTCCGAGGAGGCGGTGATCCGGTCGTAGAACCGCTTGTCGACCTCGGGGAGGTAGGGCACGACCCAGGCCTCGTACAGGTGCCGGTGGGCTCCCATGGCGTTGACGAACTGGTCGAACGCGGCGGAGTCCAGTTGCCTGGACGGCCCGGCGAGGGACAGGATCGTGTCCTCGCGCGCCACCATCTCGGTCGCGGTGAGCATGGCCACCACGGGCCGGCTCTCCTTGACGATCTCGGCGTCGTCCGCGTGGCTGAACTCGCGCTGGTACGCCTGGATGACCGAGCCGATCACCCCTGTGTAGTACGAGAGCGGGCCGTCGGGTGAGCCGGTACGGGCGTCCGCGCGCTGGCGGAACGCGGCCAGCCCGTCGAGCTTCTGCTCCACTTCGTCGAAGGAGGCGTTCGTACCGGACGCCACCCGGCGGAACTCGGCCGCGCCCCGGTCCGTGGCCTCCCGCCGGATCCGCAGCTCGTCCTCGGCCCCGGCGGTGCCCGCCCACACGGAGGCGGTCATCGTCCGCTCGGCCTGCATGTCGACCATGAGCGTGTACAGCGGTGCGCCGACCCGCTCGGCGGCCGCGACGTCGGCCCGCAGGTGCTCCGCCTGCGACAGCAACCGTCCCGCGGTCACCGCGACTTGGGTGCCCATCGCCACGGTCGGGACCACGGCCAGCCAGATGAGCAGGGTGCGCAGGCGCACCCTGCGGCGTCGGCGGGCCGTCGACTGCCCGCGTACGCCTTCGGGTTCTATGACAGACATCGGACCTCGGGAACGGGGCGGCAGGGGCAGCCTGACAGCCGGACCGGAATCAACCACTCCGACTGTGGCGGGATGTGAGGGTGCCGATCATAACCAGCCACCACGAGGAAACAGATAGGTGTCTTCCGAGGCCAAAGCGTGCTATCGGCGGCGGATCACCGCCGCCGGGAGACCTGATCGGAACCCAACCGCGACGTCCCCGACACCAAGACGGGCCCCGGAGACCGCCATCTGGTCACCGGGGCTGCTCAGATCCGGAATATCAGCCCAAAAACCGCCGACTGTCGGTCTGTCAGCCGACCGGTCCTTCAGCAGGCCGGCCCGTCAGCGGGTCAGCCGGTCAGGACCTGCCCCACCAGGAGCGCCCCTGGCCCCTGCGGATATCGGTCACCTTCGCCAGGCCGCCGGTGTCCGACGGTCCGCTGTGCGGCTGCAGGTCCTTCAGCCGGGCCCGCCACGGCCCGTCCGCCATCTCCAGCTGAACGATGACCGGGCCCTCGGGCAGGGGCACGGTCTCCCGCCGCTTGCCGATCTCGTTGACGGCGTTGTCGTCCGTCGGGAGTTCGGTGGGGTCGTCGTGGTCCGCCAGCTCGTAGAGGTTGACGATGAGGTTGTCGTCGCCGCGGTAGTGCAGGTGGAGGTCCGCCGTTCCGCCGGTGTGCAACAGGACGTCGGGGCCGCCGCCCTCCAGCTCCTGCTCCGTCAGCAGGGTCGCCGCGGCCAGCGGCAGCACCCGGAGCTGCCAGCGCCCTTCGGCCTTCAGCTGGAGCCGCAGCCGCCCGTTCCCCGGGACCAGGGTGAGCACCCGGCCCCGGAAGTTGTCCTCGCAGCTGTTGACGAGGCTGTCGCCCTCCTTGTTGAACCGGGTGAGGGGCCACAGGCCCGTGTACCCGTCGCCGCGGACGGCGAGTTCGACGATGACCGGCCCGGGCGGCAGGCCGTTCACCGTGATCACGTCGTTGTCCCGGCCGCTCTGGACGTACGGCTCGAAGCCGGCCCCGAACACCCACTGCGGAACCGGCGCTGCCCCTGCCACGGGCGCGGGCACCGGGACGGGGGCGGGCGCCGGGGGCGGCGCCGGGGCCCGGAACGAGCCCTGCGCGGGGACCGGGGCCCGGAACGGGGCCGGGGCAGGAGCCGAGGGCGGGGCCTGGAACGAAACCGGAGTCTGAGCCGGGTGCGGAGCCTGGACGGGGGCCGGGACCTGGAAGGGGACCGGAGCCTGAGCCGGAACCGGAACCGGAACCGGAGCCGGAACCGGAGCGGGGGCCGGAGCCGGAACCGGAGCGGGGGCCGGAACCGGAACCGGGGCCGCTTCCGCCACGTCCACGCCGTGGTCCGTCACCAGGCCCACGAGGCCGTTCACGTACCCCTGGCCCACCGCACGGAACTTCCAGCCGCCCGCCCGCCGGTACAGCTCCGCGAGCACCATCGCCGTCTCGCCGCCGGCTTCGGCCACTTCGTACCGTGCGACCGACGCACCGTCCGGCGCGAACGCCTCCACGGACAGCCCGTGCACGTCCCGCATCGCCCCGCGCTCCGTCGACCCGACGACGAGGACGCGGACGATCTCCTCCTCGACCCCCGCCAGGGCGGCCTCCAGCCACGCCGTGCCGTTCTCGTCCCCGAGCAGCCGTACGGCGCCCGACGGATGGACCGGCGCACCGTGGAACACGATGTCCCCGTCCCCCCTGACCCTGCCCTGCTCCGTCACCAGCAGCGCCACCGCGTCGAGCCCGCTCCGCACCGCGATCCGAAGCGGCGCAGTCGGCACGAAGGCGTTGTCCCCCTTGATCATGCCCTCTCCCCTGATTCGATCTCCCGATGACCGTACCCGGAGTTCACCGCATCCGGCCGAAATCATCGCTTGCGTACCACGGGTAACAGGCTTTAGCGTCACGGGACTTGAGGAACGGGAGGAACCGTGGAGAGCGACCGCACGCCAGAGGACGACACCCGGACCGAGCCGGAGATCAAGAAGGTGGCCGTCCGCGACGAGGGCAGGAAGCGCGACCGGCTCACCATCGACAAGCGGCCTGCGACCTGACCGGGTGCGAGCCGGCGCCCGGCACTGCTCTGCGGATGCCGGGCACCGGTTCCCCGTGCCGGGCTGCCGCCCGGCCGGTCCGCCGGGCGGGGAGGACCGCATGCGCATTCACCTGGTGACCATGCCCTGGCAGCCGCTCGACCTGCCCTCCCTCCAGATCGGCCTGCTGCACGCCCTGTTGACCCGCACGCGGCCCTCCGACGTGGTCCGCGAGTACCACGGCTCGCTGCGCTGGGCGGAGTTCCTGCTGGAGCGGACGGACGGGCTGCTGCGCCCGGCCGACCATGCCGAGGTGGGCAGCGACTCCATCTTCGACGGGCTCGGCGACTGGGTCTTCTCGGGCGTGCTCTACGGGGACCCCGGCTGGGGCGCCGCACGGCTCGACGCGTACGCGGAGCAGCGCGGGATCCCGGTGGACACGGCGCATGCCATGCGGGTGCACGCGGCGGAGTTCGTCTCCCTCAGCGCCTCCGAGATCCTCGCGCAGGACCCGGACGTCGTCGGGTTCACCAGCACGTTCATGCAGAACGTGGCTTCGCTCGCACTCGCCGCCGAGCTCAAGCTCCGCCGCCCCGGCCTCACCGTGGTCTTCGGCGGCAGCAACTGCGACGGGCCGATGGGCCACGCCCTGCACCGCAACCATCCCTTCGTCGACCACGTGGTGCGCGGCGAGGGGGAGTACGCGTTCCCCGCCCTGCTGGCCCATCTGGACGCCGGGACCCCGCCGGCCGACGTACCGGGCCTGTGCTGGTGGGAAGGCGGCACCTCGCGGGCCAACGAGGAGACCCGCCGGGTGGTGGCGCCGCGGGACATGGCCTCGCCCGACTACGACATCTGGCAGGCGGAGCTGGACGCCTCCCCGGTGGCCGAGTACGTCCGTCCGAAGCTGGTCGTGGAAGGTGCGCGCGGCTGCTGGTGGGGCGAGAAGCACCACTGCACGTTCTGCGGCCTCAACGGCTCGGCGATGGCCTTCCGCGCCAAGCCCGGCGAGCAGTTGTGGGCCGAGGTCGACCGGCTCGTCCGGCGGCACCGGATCCTCGACGTCGTCACCGTCGACAACATCATCGACATGTCGTACTTCACGGACTTCCTGCCGCTCGCCGCCGACAGCGGCTGGGACCTGCTGATGCACTACGAGGTCAAGTCCAACCTGACCACGGACCAGTTGGCGCTCCTGGCCCGCTCGGGCGCGGTGCACATCCAGCCGGGCATCGAGAGCCTCAACAACCGTGTCCTCGACCTCATGGACAAGGGCGTCACCGGCTCGCGCAACGTACGCACGCTCCGGGACTGCGCCGACCTGTCGCTCACCTGCACGTGGAACTACCTGTACGGGTTCCCGGGCGAGACCGCGGAGGACTACGACCCGGTCGTCGACCAGATCCCCGCGCTCGTCCATCTGCAGCCGCCGGGCGGTGCGTTCCGCATCCAGCTGGAGCGGTTCAGCCCGCACTTCGCCGATCCGGCCCTCGGGTTCGCCGAGCGGACGCCCGCGGCCATGTACGGCCATGTGTACGACCTCCCCGAGGCGGAACTGACCGATCTCGTCTACCTCTTCGACACCCCGCCCCGCGGGATCGGCGGGCGGACCGAGGAGCGGCTGGCCCGTGCCGTCGCCGACTGGCGTGCCGGGCACGCCGGTTCGACACTGCTGATGGAATCCGGCGCGGACGGCTCGCTGCTGGTCCACGACCGGCGGCGCGGCTGGCCGGCCCGGACGCACCGGCTGGACGGATGGGAGGCCGCCGCGTTCCGGCACCTGGGGCACGGCCGCTCCGGGCCCGCCCTGCACCGGCTCCTCACCGAGGAAGGGCATGCGGTCGCGGCCGGGCGGCTCACGGAGTGGCTCGGCGCGTGCGTGTCCCTGGGGCTGCTGTTCTCCGACGGGCGGTCGTACGTGTCGCTGCCCATGCGGAACGCTCCGGTCGGCACCGTCACCGGCGACGCCGGGGCCGACACCGAGGCGGTGGCCCGGTGACCGGCGGACAGGTCGGACAGATAGTGGTGGACGAGCCGCTGCCGCTGGGCGCGGGCGGACGCGGCGCGGCGGAGGCCGTGCGCTTCCTGCGCGACTGCCAGAGCCGGGCGGTCGCGGTGCGGTGGGTCCCGGACCGCGACGCCCTGCCCTTCGACACCGGGCTGCTGCACCACCTCCCGCCACCGGTCTCGTGGGGCGGGTCCGGCAGCTCCGGCGAGCCGGCCGCATGGCGGTCCCGGTACGCGTACGGGTTGCTCTACCACCGCCGCGGGCCGGATTTCGTGACGGTCATGGACCGCAGGGACCCGGCGGCCTCGGCCCGGTTCACGCTCGAGCGGCCCGCCCTGCTCGCCGCCTTCCTCGCCGTGCAGGAGCCCACGGCCCTGGACGCCCTCGACGCCGCGCACCGCGCGGCCGTGTCCCTGCTCGCGGACGAACGGCTCGTCCTCGTCACGCAGGGGTGGGCGGTGGCACTGCCGCCGCGGCTGCGCCGCTGGCCCGTCCCCTGCACGAGCGTCTGAGCCGTGACCTCGTCGCCGACCCGACCCCCGCCGACGGCCGCCGACGGCCGCGGCACGCCGTGGGGTGCGCTGCGCCGGCACCGCCCGTTCCTGCTGCTCTGCGGCGAGCAGGCGGCCAGTTCCGTCGGGCGGCAGATCACGGCGCTGGCACTGGCGCTGCTGGCCGTGACGCGGCTGGACGCGGGCCCGTTGGGGGCGTCGGCGCTGCTGGCCCTGACCTACCTCCCCGGCGCCGTGCTCAGCCCGCTGGCCGGTGTGCTCGCCGACCGGGCGCGGCTGCGCACCCTGGCCGTCACCCTCACCTCGCTGCAGGTGGTGGTCGTCGGTTCGGTCCCGCTCGCCGGTGCGCTCGGGAGCCTCCGGCTGCCGCACCTGTACGCGGTGGCCGCCGTGTCGGGTGCGCTGACCTGGACCCTCTCGGTGGCGCTGCAGGCGGCGCTGCCCCGGGTGGTCCGGCCGGAGCAGCTGCTGACGGGCAACTCGGCCCTGACCGGCGCCCGTACGGCGGGCCAGATCGGCGGCCCCGCCCTGGGCGGCGTCCTCGTGGGTCTGGCCGGGGCGTCCCCCGCCCTGCTGGCGGGCAGTGCCGCCTACGCCGTCGAGGCCGTGCTGCTGTTCGCCCTGCCCGCGTCGCTGAACCGGCCGGCCGTGCCCACCGGGGACCGGCGGCCCCGGCTCGCCGCGCTCCGTGAGGGGTTCGCGGTGGTCCGGGCGGAACCGGTGCTGCGCCGGCAGGTGCTCGCGGGCGCCGGGTTCAACCTCGGCAGCGGGGGCGCGGACGCGCTCTTCGTGGTGTACGCGAGCCGGGAGCTCTCCCTCCCGGCATGGCAGTTGGGGCTCGTCTACGCCGCGTTCAGCGTGGCCACCGTCGCCGGGGTCCTGCTCGCGGGCCGGTTCGGGACGTCCGTGGAGCTGTACCGGGCGACACGGGTGTGCGCGGTGGTGGCGGCCCTCGCGATCTTCCTCGTCCCGGCGGCGTCGCTGGGTCCCGCCTTCCCGGCGCTGCTCGCCTACCAGCTGCTCTTCGGCGTCACGGCGACGGTCTGGGCCATCTCCATGACGACCACCCAGCAGCTGATCGCCCCGCAGCACCTCCAGGGCCGCGTGGCCGGCTTCGCCCAGGCGGCGCTCCTGACCACCGTCCCGGTCGGCGCCCTGTCCGCGGGCGCGCTGGCGGGCCGGCTGGGGAACGTCCCCGTGCTGACGGGCGCCGCGGCGACGGCCCTCCTGGCCGCGGCCTGCTTCTGGCTGCCGCACCGCGCCGGCACGTCCGTACGACCGCCCGCCCCGTGACCTGCTCCGTCCGGGCAGGCCCTACCCGGCGCCGGTGGCCGGCCGGCCGGTCAGCGATCCCCGGGGCTCGCCCCGTACGAGCTTCCCGGCGGCGCTCAGGAGCCGCGCCGGGACCTCCGGCCGCTGCTCTGCGCGCTGCGCGAGGTGGTGGCGCAGGGCGGGGTCCGGGGCGCACCGGTAGCGCTCGAGGTAGTAGGCGATCTGGTCGGACCAGACCCAGAGGCCGTCGGTACGGAAGCCGGCGGGCACCACCCTGCTCCGGGCGGGATCGAGGCGGTCCGGTTCCGGGACCAGTCCGTGCAGGGCGACGGGGGCCTGCCTGAGGGCCGTGAGCAGGGCGGCGCATTCCTCGGCGGAGGTCACGTGCGCGCGGTCGGGCGCGATGACGGGGGCTCCGTCGGGCCCGCGGTGGTCGAAGACCCGCGCGAGGTGCAGCGCGGTGGCCGGGGACGTCCCGACGTCCGGCGGCCGTGGGGCGTCCGCCTCGGCGAGCGGGTCGGTCAGCGTGGGGGTACGGCCGCGGGGGGCCTCCAGCTGCCGGAGCCGTTCGCCGACGGCCGCGGCGTCCGGCGGCCGGGCCTCGCGGTCCTTGGCCAGCAGGTCGAGGATGAGCCGTTCCAGGCCGGCGGGCAGGTCGGGGCGGAGCTGCGTCGGCGGGGGCACGGGGTCGTGGAGGTGGCGGCCAAGGACGGAGTGGACTTCTCCGGTTCCGAACGGCGGTGCCCCGGTGGCCAGTTCGTACAGGAGGCAGCCGAGCGAGTAGAGGTCGGTGCGGGGGTCGACCGCCGCGCCCTGGATCTGTTCCGGGGAGGCGTAGGGCGGGCTGCCGAGGAAGTGGCCGCTCACCGTCAGCTTGGTCAGGCCCCGGCGGCCCGGCGCGGTACCGGGCAGCATCGCGGCGATGCCGAAGTCCACGACCTTGACGGTTCCGGTCCGGGTCAGGATCACGTTCGACGGCTTGAGGTCCCGGTGGACGATGTTCTTCGCGTGCGCGGAGTGCAGCGCGGCGCAGATCTGGCGCGCCCAGCCGAGTACGTCGGTCAGCGGCGGCGGTGACCCGCCGCGGACCAGGGTGTCCAGCGAGCTGCCCTCGACCAGCTCCATGACCACGTGGTAGCAGGGGTCCTTCCTGAAGTCGTAGACCGTGACGATGTGCGGGTCCCCGGCCAGCCGTGCGGTGAAACTGGCCTCGCGCTCGAACCGGGTCCGGAAGTGCGCGTCCTGCGCCGCGGAGGGGTGGATCAGCTTGAGGGCGACGTCCCGGTCGAGCAGTTCGTCGTGGGCGCGCCACACCTCACCCATCCCGCCCGCCCCCAGCAGCACGCGCAGCCGGTAGCGCCCGCCGAGCAGCCGGCCCTCCGTGGCGCCGGCCATGGGGCTCACCCGCCGTCTCCGCCGGCCGCGCCCGTCAGACCGAATCCGGCGCTCGCGAGCAGCGCGGCCAGCGAGTCGGCCGTGACGGCGAAGGCGGGCTCCGTCTCCGCACGCAGGACGAGCGTGCCGACCACCTCACCGAGTCCGTTGAGCAGGGGGCCGCCGGCCGCATCGGGCGTCAGGTTCAGATCGGTCTTGAACAGCTGGAGCCGCTGCTCCGGGAAGACCTCGAACTTCTCGACGATGCCGGACGACAGGGTGTCGTCGTCCGGGGCGTGGGCCCAGACGAGGTCGCCGATGTGGACGAGCCGGGGGAAGCCCAGGCGCAGCGGCGCCGCCTGCACCGGCTCGGCCAGGAGCAGCACGGCCGTGTCGATGGCGGAGGAGTCGGCGAGGAAGACGCGGCGTACGGTCCGCTCCCCTTCGGCCAGCCGCACCGTCGTTCCCCCGGCGTCCTGCGCCGCCGTCCACCGCCGGCTGGTCAGGACGTGGCGGTCCGAGATCAGGACACCGCTGCCCTCCCGGCCGCTGCCGTCGGCCACCCGCACCAGGGCGGACCTGGCGGACGCCAGGAAGGGCCCCGGGTCGTCGGAGTCGAGCACGACCACGCGCAGCCGGTCGGCGTCTGCCAGGAGCGTCCGCCGGTAGCCCTCCACGTCTCCGGCGCCGGCGAGGCAGTGCAGCCGCCGCCGGAGGTCGTCGGGGTCGGTGAGCGGGCCGGCCAGTTCCTCCAGCGCCTGGAGCGCCCGGCCGTGGTCACCCGCGTCGTGCAGGGCGCGGAAACGCGTCAGCGGGTCGCTGTCCACCGCGGCGAGGGCCGCGAGCACGCCGTTCCAGCGCGTCAGCCGGGCCATGCCCTGCCGCATGGCGGCGAGGTGCACCCCGAGCTGGTGGGCGAGGTGCCGTCCCGCGGCTGCCCGTTCGGCGAGCACCCGCTGGGTCAGGTAGTCCCGCGCGGTGGCCGTCAGATCCTTCAACGGGGCTCGCAGGGAGAGGAGTTCGGCTTCCAGCTCGGCCGACTGCGGGCCGTACATCTCGGCGAGCATGCCCTGGGTGGCCGGGTCCAGGGCCCGGCGGGACGGCCGGTGGGCGCTCAGGCGCTCCCGGAACTCGTGGCAGAGCGGCTCGCAGTCGCCGAGTTCGGCCGCCTCCTCGACCAGCGCGCGCAGGACGCGCCTGAGTTCCTCCAGTTCGCGCTGGACGGTGTGCCGCTGCGACATCGAATCGATTTCGCCCGGTGCGAGCAGGGTCGTGTCGGTGAACTCGGCCGAGCTGCTGTTCCCCGTCACCGTGTCGCGCGCCGTGACCGTCAGGACGCAGCTCTTGTCGAAGCCGAAGGTCACTTCGATCTGCGGTACTCCGCGCGCGACCGGCGGAATGCCCGTGAGCCGCAGGACCCCCACCAGCGAACGGGGCTCGATCCGGCCGATGTAGACCTTGACCGCCACCTCCGTCTGGAGGTCCTGGGTCGTGGTGTAGGTCTTCGACTCCTTGGTCGGAATGGGCGTGTTCCGCTTGATGAGGACGGAGAAGCCCGTGGCGCCGTCGGCCTCCGCGACCGCGATCCCGAGGTCGAAGGGGGTCACGTCCTTCAGCTGGACGTCCTTCAGGTGGCCGGAGAGCACCGCCCCTTCCAGTGCGGCACCGCAGGCCACGGCCGTCCGGGCATCCGACAGGACGGTGCGGCCGACCTCGAAGACCCCTTCCACGGTCCCGCTGACCAGCGGCGAGAGCATCGGGCCGCCGACCAGGACGAGGTGGTCGGGCGGGAGACCGCGCTCCTCCATCATCCGCTCGCAGACCTCGCGCAGGGTGTTCAGCGAGTCGGCGAGCAGGGCGGCGAGGTCGTCGCGGGTCAGCTCCAGGCGCACCTCCGGCTGCCCGAGGTAGGCGTTGAGGACGTATTCGGCCTCGTGCTGGGAGGAGAGGGCGATCTTGAGGTGCTCGGCGGCCAGTTCGAGGCGCCGGCGCGCCCTGCCGGTCGCCGGGACGACGAGTCCGCGGGCGGCGAGCCGCCGCGTGAGCTCGTCGGCCACGATGCGGTCGAAGTCGTACCCGCCGTACTCGTTGTCGCCGAGGATGCTGCGGACCTGGTAGTGGTTGCCCTCGACTTCCATGGCGCTCACGTCGAGGGTGCCCGCGCCGAGGTCCACGACGGTGACCTCGCCGCTCAGCCGCCGCTGGGCGGCGGCCGCGAGGCAGGCCGCGGTCGGCTCGTGGATCAGGCGCCTGGCCTTCACGTCGGCGATCTTGCAGGCGCTCCGGGTGGCGTGCTTGGCGTTGTTGCGGAAGTACGCGGGGATGGTGAGGATCACCTGGTCCCTTTGCAGGGTGAGGTCGTGGTGCTCGGCCGCCCACTCCAGCCACTCGTCGCGGACCTGCCCGAGCTCCTCGCGGGCCAGCTCGCCGAGCCGTTCCCGTACCTGCCCGGCGAGGTGCTTCTCCACCAGCGTCCGGGCGTGCGCGATCAGCCGGGCGGCAACCTCTTCCGGGCGGTAGGAGCGGTCGAGGACGGTGTACGACATGCCGTCGCCCATCCGGCGCTTGGAGGCGCTGATGTGGCCGACCACCCAGGGGGCGAGGATCCGGTCGCCGCTCAGTCCGACGATCTCCTCGCCCGCCTCGGTCACCGTCAGGGTGGAGGCGAACTGGGAGTCCACCCCGTCCGGGCAGATCACCGGCTGTCCGCGGTGCGCGTCGTACACGGCGGCGACGCACGAGTGGGTCCCGAGGTCGAGACCCCAGACGGCGGCGAAGCGGGCGTCCGTCTCGGCGCGGGCCCGCTGCGCCCATTCGGCGGCCCGCTCCTCGAACGCCTTGCGGCCGACCGCGCCGATCGCCTCCAGGGCCCGGCCCACCCGTTCCCGCTGCAGCTCGGGGACGGCCGTGTCGTCCTGCTCGACCAGCGTCCTCAGCAGCCCGACGGCCGCCGAATCGCGTCCCCTGCGCTCCATGGCGTCGAGGCACAGCTCGACGAGTTCGGCGATGTCGCCCGTGCGGCGCAGGAACGGGGCCAGCCGCGGGTCCTCGATCGCCTCCTCGCCCTTCCAGCGGATCAGGCAGCGGGCCGCCGCCCAGGCGTCGTCCGCCCGGCCGTAGAGGGCCACGGCCTCCTCGTGCCGTCCGTCCTGCTCGTGCAGGCGGGCCGCGCCGAGCAGGTCCCCTCCGGCCTCCCGGGCCGCGGCGCGAGCCGCCCGCCCCTCGACCGAGTCCTCGCTCTGGAGGACGCGGTCGGCGTCGCCGAACCGCTCGGCCTTCCGGAAGAGGGTGTGCGCGCGGTAGAGATCACCGGCGTCCTCGGCGTGCTTGGCCGCCTGCTCCGGTCGGCCGACCGCCTCCTCGAACCGGCTCCACTCCCTCTGCACGGCCGGGCGGTCGGCGGCGGGGGCCTGCCGCAGCAGATCGTCCAGCCGGCGCCCCTCGACCGCGACGACGGCCGCGCGTAGAACCTCCAGCTCGGCCTTCTCCGCGGCGATCCGCTCGGTCGGGACCGCGGCCCGTTCCAGTTGGCCGAGGATGTCCGAGACGAGCCCGACGGCGGCCGTCCGGTCGCCGCCTTCCACCTGGTCGTCGATGTACGGGCGACAGGCGGCGGCCAGCAGGGCCAGCCGGTCGGGGTCCTCCGCGGGGCAGGTCTCCAGCGCGGCCCGGTGGTCGCCGAGTGCCTCGTGGCAGCGGCTCACCAGATCGCGCCGGCCGGCCTGCTCGCAGTGCGCCAGCGCCTCGGCGGGCCGGCCTGCGGCGAGGAGGAGTTCACCGGCCCGCCGGTGGAAGTCCGGGGCACGCTCGGACAGGCCTTCGGTCCGGGCCAGTTCCAGTGCGGCCAGGACGTCGTCGAGGCGCTGCGAGGCCGCACAGCAGTCCAGGGCCTCGCGCTTGCGCACGGGGTTGTCCGCGAGCCGAACGGCATCGGCGCCGCGGCCGAGGAAGAGCTTCACCGGGTACAGGTCCGGCACCAGGGGATCGGCGAGGTGGTCGAAGAAGGCGCTCCACAGCGCGGCGTCCTTGGCGAGGGCGGCCCTCGCCGTGTACGCCCGCAGGGCCCCCGTCGTCGTGCCGATGTCGAGGAGGCCCGCGTCCTGGCGGCGCCGCAGCCAGGAGACGAGGGTGTCGGCGTTGTCCTGCTCACCCGCCAGCACCGCCAGCCGGCCCCCGGCCTCACGCGCCAGTGCGTGGTCCCCGGCGCGGCCCGCCGCCTCGGCGACCACCGTGAGGACGGTGCGGTCGCCGTGGACGGCGGCCTCGTGCAGCGCCGCCCTGCGGGCCGGCACCAGGGCCCCCGCATAGCCCTCGGGGGGCAGTCGGCGGCCCGGCCGCTCCAGCAGGTCGGCGGCCAGCGCCGGATCGTGGCCGAGCGCCTCCACGAGCGCCCGACCGAAGGCCTCGGCGGCCTGGTCCAGGTCTCTTCCGGTCAGCAGTGCGGGCCGGAAGCTCTGCTCCACCGCCTTCAGCGCCTTGCGCAGGCTGCGGGGTACGCCGTCCGAAGACCTGTTGAGCCACACCTGTCCTCATCCCCCTGCGATCACAAGGCCGGGCCCTGATCTCACATGCTAACGACCCGGGGGACAAAGGGAGATGGGACTGCGGGACTGTGCTGCGATCGCCCCGCGGTCCCGGCCGCTCAGCCCTCCGCGGGGGTCAGCCGCAGCGAGATGCTGTTGATGCAGTAGCGCTGGTCCGTGGGGGTCGGGTAGCCCTCGCCCTCGAAGACGTGGCCCAGGTGGGAGCCGCACTTCGCGCAGCGGACCTCGGTGCGGACCATGCCGTGGGAGGTGTCGGCGAGCAGCTCGACGGCCTCGCTGTCCTTCGGGTCGAAGAACGACGGCCAGCCGCAGTGCGACTCGAACTTCTCCGAGGAGCGGAACAGTTCGGCGCCGCAGCCGCGACAGGAGTACACGCCCTCCGTCTTG
The DNA here is from genome assembly GCF_044541755.1 of Streptomyces sp. NPDC085524. NCBI lineage: Bacteria > Bacillati > Actinomycetota > Actinomycetes > Kitasatosporales > Streptomycetaceae > Streptomyces > Streptomyces sp. NPDC085524. The sequence goes on along the minus strand of NZ_JBITTH010000018.1, from coordinate 131,876 downwards.
GTGTCCGTGTACTCACCGCGGAAGGCCGGCTCGGTGCCCGCGAGGCGGAGCACCTGGTACTCGGACGGGGTCAGCTCGGCCTGCCACTGCTCGTCCGTCTTCTGGACCTCGTACGACATGACGTTCCCGCTCCCTCAGCTCGACAGCCGGGCGAGGATCTGCGGTCCCAGATCCGTGACGTCGCCCGCGCCCATCGTGAGAACGAGATCGCCGGGCTTGGCCATTCCCGCGATCACGTCGGCGACGGCCTCCTTGAAGTGCTCGGCGGTGACGTCGGCCCCGGCGGCGCGGGCGGCGGCGATGATGATCTCGCTGGTCACGCCCGGGATCGGGTCCTCGCGGGCCGGGTAGATGTCCAGGACGACGGAGGCGTCGGCGAGGGAGAGGGACTGGCCCATCTCCTTGCCCAGCTCCTGGGTGCGGGAGAAGAGGTGGGGCTGGAAGACGACCAGGATCCGGGAGTCCCCGGCGGCGCCGCGGATCGCCTCCAGGTCGGCGGTCATCTCCGTCGGGTGGTGTGCGTACGAGTCGATGACCTGCACGCCGGCCGCCTCGCCCTTGAGCTGGAGGCGGCGCTTGACACCGGTGTACTTGCCGAGCGCGGAGGCCAGGTTGTGCGCCGGGATGCCGAGGGCGACGCCGGCGGCGAGGGCCGCGACGGCGTTGTGCGCGTAGTGGCGGCCGGGCACGGAGACGGTGAAGGTGAGCATCCGGCCGTCGATGACGACGGTGACCTCGCTGGTCAGACCGCGCGGGGCGATCTTGGTGATGCGTACGTCGGCCCCGGGCTCCTCGCCGTACGTGACGACGGTGAGCCCCTCGCGGCCGGCGACGCGGCGGGCGATCTCGGCGGCGCCCTCCTGGCCGTGGGCGACGACGAGGGTGCCGCCGGGCACGACCTTGCCGACGAAGGTCTCGAACGACTCGTAGATCTCGTCCATCGACGCGTAGTTCGCGTGGTGGTCGAGCTCCGCGTTGAGAATGATGGCGACCTGCGGGGTGTACTTGTGGAAGCTGCGGTCGCTCTCGTCCGCCTCGGCGACGAAGATGTCGCCCTCGCCGTGGTGGGCGTTGGAGCCGGGGGCGTCCAGGTCGCCGCCGATGGCGTACGAGGGGTCCAGGCCGAGCGCCGAGAGGGACACCGCCAGCATCGAGGTGGTGGTGGTCTTGCCGTGCGTACCGGCGACCGCGATGGGCCGCAGCCCGTCCATCAGCGCGGCGAGGGCGTCGGAGCGGTGCACGACGGGGATGCCGAGCTCGGCGGCGCGGGCCAGCTCCGGGTTGTCGGCGCGGATGGCGCTGGAGACGACCACGCAGGTGGCGTCCCCGGCGAGGTGGCCGGCGGCGTGCCCGATGTGGACCGTCGCGCCGTGGGCGCGCAGCGCCTGGGCGGTCTCGGAGTCACGGGCGTCGCTGCCGGCCACCTTGGCGCCGCGCTGGGCGAGGATCTTCGCGATGCCGGACATGCCGGCGCCGCCGATGCCGATGAAGTGGGGCCGTTCCATGGCGGTCGGCAGGCCGGGCTTCATTCAGGTCGCTCCAGGATCGATTGCTGAGTGCTGTGCTGTGTCGTGCTGTGGCGGTGGGGCGCTTCGGGCCGGGCCCGCGGACCCAAGCCTATTCGTTGTGGGCGAAGAGCTTGAGCACCGGAACGCCCACCTTGTGACGGGCCCGGGAGGCCCAGTCCCGGTGGAAGAACTCCTCCACGAAGTGCGGGGCGGTCAGGACGATCACCTCGTCGGCGCCGGTCTCCTCCACCACCGACTTCAGTTTGTCGAGCGGGTGGCGCTCGATGATCTGCCCGATGACGTTGGCGCCCTTCTTTCTCAGGGCCTCCATCGAGTACTCGAGTGCCTGTTCGGCGGGGCCGCGTGCCGCGTCGCCCTCGGGTTCGTCGCCCTCGTGAATGGCCTCGGGGAGCTCACCGAGCGCTACGTCGTCGATGGCGCGCAGCAGTCGGTCCTGGTCGCCGCGGGGTTGCATGAGGACGACGAAGGAGACCGAGTCGTCTCCGTGCAGGGTGGTGACGAAGTCCACGTCCACCGTGGTCAGGGGCTGCTCGATCATCAATACGCTCGTGAACACGGACGCCCTCTCCTTCATGGGCCGAGGCCGGCCGGCCGGCCCCCTGCGGAAACCATCCTGCCCCGCTCCCGCGCGGGGCCATACGCAGATATACGTGCCCACGTATCTGCCCGGCGGAAGCTAAGCGGAACGATAAATTCCGCCTTTTTCAGATCCGACGGTAACGCGTGAACAGGAACCCGGCCTCTTCCAGTACGCAGGCGGGCGCGAGCCGGTGCGGAACCGTGACGGAAGGTCCTCCGGCGATCCGCTGAGCGTCACCCGCAGTGAGCATCGGTGAGATCGTCAGGCACAGCTCGTCGAGGGCGTCGGCCGCCACGAACTGGCCCAGCAGCCGGGGCCCGCCCTCGGTGAGCTGGCGGCGCAGGCCCCGCGCGGCGAGCTCCTGCACGACGCGGGCCGGGTCCACGCCCGCGCCCTCGCCCGCCACCACGACCTCGGCCCCTGCCCCGACGGCCTCGGCCACGCGCTCGGCGGGCGCGGCGGCGCCGGTGAGCACCAGGGTGCGCACCAGGGGGGAGGTGAAGAGGGGCAGCGTGAAGTCCAGGGCCAGGCTCGCGGTGACCACCGCGATGACGGGGGCGGGGCCCTGGCCGGCGGCCGCGCGGCGGGCCGCGAAGGCCTCCCGGGCCCGGGCCGGGCGGTAGCCCTCCTGGCGAACCGTTTCCGCTCCGACGACCACCACATCGGCCAGGGCCCGCAGGGTGCCGAAGATCCGCATGTCGGTCTCGCCGGAGATGGGCTGCGAGCGGCCGTCGTGCTGGCCGGCCCCGTCCAGGGTGGAGACCATGTTCGCCCGCAGCCAGTGGTCGGCGGGGCCGAGCGCCGGGTAGGCGTAGGCCTCCGCGAGCTCGTCCAGGGACCACTCCCGGTCGGCCAGGTCCTCCGGGGAGGCGGATGTCTGATCGGTCACAGGGAACAGGCGTCGCATCGGTGCAGTCTGACACGCCCCGTAGAGTTAAGGGCTGTGCCGACATCTCTCTCCGCCCCCGGTTCCGCCTCCCGGCCCCCGATAGCCGACGCGGGTCCGCAGGCACTGTGCGCCCGCGAACCGCACGTCCCCGCCGAACGGCTGGTGGCCGAGATGGTCCCGCCGCCGCGTTTCGACGCGGTGCGCTTCGACACGTACGACCCGGATCCGACCCAGCCGAGCCAGGCCGAGGCCGTCACCGTGCTCAGCGGCTTCGCCGCGGGGCTCGGCGGGGCGCACGCGAGCGGTGCGGCGAAGAAGCGCTGGTTCTCGAAGAAGCCGGCCGCTCCCACCGCCCCGCGCGGGGTCTACCTCGACGGCGGCTACGGCGTCGGCAAGACGCACCTGCTGGCCTCGCTGTGGCACGCCACCCCGGCCGAGCCCGCGCTCAAGGCCTTCGGCACCTTCGTGGAGCTGACGAACCTGGTCGGCGCACTCGGCTTCCAGCAGACCGTGCAGACCCTGGGCGGGCACCGGCTGCTGTGCATCGACGAATTCGAGCTGGACGACCCGGGCGACACCGTCCTGGTGTCCTCGCTGCTCAGCCGCCTCGTCGAGCAGGGCGTGGCGCTGGCCGCGACCTCCAACACGCTGCCCGGCAAGCTCGGCGAGGGCCGCTTCGCCGCCGTCGACTTCCTGCGGGAGATCCAGGGCCTGTCGGCGCACTTCCGGCCGCTGCGCATCGACGGCCAGGACTACCGCCACCGCGGCCTGCCGGAGGCCCCGGCGCCGTTCTCCGACGAGCAGGTCGCCAAGGCCGCGTACGCGACCCCGGGCGCGAGCCTCGACGACTTCCCGCACCTGCTGGACCACCTCGCGAAGGTCCACCCGAGCCGCTACGGCGCGCTGACCGACGGGATCACGGCGGTCTGCCTCACCGACGTGGGCGCGGTGCCGGACCAGTCGACGGCCCTGCGGCTCGTGGTCCTGGCCGACCGGCTGTACGACCGCGAGATACCCGTGCTCGCCTCGGGTGTCGCCTTCGACCGGCTGTTCAGCGACGAGATGCTGAACGGCGGCTACCGCAAGAAGTACTTCCGTGCCATCTCGCGGCTCACCGCGCTGGCACGCGACGCAAAGCCCCTGGTGTCCCAGTAGGTTGGGGACCGCCGGGTCCCTCGGGGCCCCGGCCGTTCCCACTTCTGCGAAGGGATCCACCATGGCCACCACACGCCACGCGCACACCGTCTGGGAAGGGAACCTGCTGGAGGGCAAGGGTCAGGTCACCCTCGACTCCTCCGGACAGGGCTCGTTCGACGTCTCCTGGCCCTCCCGTGCCGAGGCCGCGAACGGCAAGACCAGCCCGGAGGAGCTGATCGCCGCAGCCCACTCCAGTTGCTTCTCGATGGCGCTGTCCCACGGCCTCGCGGGCAAGGGCACCCCGCCCACCAAGCTGGAGACCAAGGCCGACGTCACCTTCCAGCCGGGCGAGGGCATCACGGGCATCCACCTCACGGTGGAGGGCGAGGTCCCGGGCATCGACAACGACGCCTTCGTCGCCGCGGCCGAGGACGCCAAGAAGAACTGCCCGGTCAGCCAGGCCCTGACGGGTACGACGATCACCCTGAGCGCCAAGCTCGCCTGACGCCCTTCACGGCACCTCGCGGCCGCCACCGGAGCACCGGCTCCGGCGGCGGCCGCGGGCGTCACCCCGGCGGCCGCGGGCGTCACCCCGGCGGGCGCGTCACCCGCCGGAGGCGTCACCCGGCGGGGGCGGGGCCGCTGCGGAAGCAGAGCACGCCTCCCGTCAGCCGCGAACCGTCGGCGACGGGGAGCGCCGACACGTCCTGCTCCCAGGCCGTGCCGGGCAGCGAGGCGACGAGCCCGGCGACGGCCCGGTAGATCCGCCAGTGCAGCTCCATCTGCTCGCGTATGCCGTTGACCAGCGCGAAGGTCGCGGGGTATTCCCTCAGCACGAGGACGGCCCCCGGATCCATCGTGCGGATCAGCCGCGCGAAGAGGTCCGTCACCTCCGCGATCACGCGGGCGCTCTCGCCGCAGGACCGGAAATCCCGCCACAGCAGAGCCGATTCCTCGGCCCGGCCGAAGGAGAGGCGGTACCTGCGGTCGTCCCACGCGGCGATGATCAGGTCGTCCAGTACGTGGTTGCCGACCACGAAGTCGTATCCGGCCCAGGAGTGCTCCGGGCTGAAGAGGTCCAGTTCGAGCAGCCGCAGGGCCACCTTGTCCCCGGCGGACCGGGGAGCGGCCCAGGAGGTGTCCCGGTCGATCCGGGTCAGCCGGCAATCGACGCCCGCCCCGCACAGTGCGAAGGGGACGGTCCGGGAGAAGCCCGGGAGCAGTTCGAGCAGGCTGCCGCCCGTCCGCAGGCCGGTCTCCTCCAGGATCCGCCGCCATACGTAGCTGTCCTGCACCAGCTTCAGGTCCACGGGCGGGTCGACGCCGCGCGACCGCCGCAGCCAGTGGCGCCGGTCCATGCGCGGGAGGTACGGGCGCAGCAGCTCGGCGTGCTCGGCGAGGCCGGCCGCGCCCTCCGCGGGCACCCGCTCCGGTTTCCGGCCGAACGCGGACAGCCGGTCCCGGACGACCTCGTCCCGGCTCCGCCCGCCCAGCCAGAGGGCGAGCCCCTCCTCGTCAGCCTGGCCGGCCGATGAGGCCGAGGACGAGTTCGCGTCCGGCGTCGAGCGAGCCGACCCTGATGATCCGCCGGTCTTCTCCCGGTCCTGCTCCCTGGCGGGCACCGTAGCGTGATCCTCCTTCCAGCAGTACGACGCCCCGCAGCCCCGCGGCGAGCGCCGCTGCGGCGTCGGTCCGGGCCTGGTCGCCGAAGTGCAGCGCGCGCGGGGGGTCGAGCCCGAGGTCGTGCAGCGCCCGGACGAACATCTCCGGGCTCGGCTTGGGGCGGTATCCGTCGCCGGAGAAGTAGCAGGCGCTGAAGTAGGCCAGCAGCCCCTGCCGGTCGAGTGCACGGGTGACCGCCTCCGTCGAGGTCCATCCGGTGTTGGACACGACGCACATGAGCACCCCGGCGGAGCGCAGCTCCCGCAGCAGCTCGCGGGCGCCCGGGACGACCTGCGGGGGCACCTGCCGGATCGCGTCGTCCACGGCCGCCAGGGTCCGGGCGGTCAGCTCCCCGGCGCGCTCCGGGACGGCCGCCACCGCGCCGGAGGCGGCCAGGGCGTCGAGGACGGACCCGATGCGCGTGGCGGGCGTCACCACCGTGCGGCCGTCGCGGATGGCCGCGGAGAACTCCTCGCCCTCGCCGCGCACGGCCCGTTCGACGAATCCGCGCTCCACCCCGAGGGCGGCCGAGAGCAGATCGGCGATGCGCGCGTCGATCTCCTCGCTCAGCTCCACGGAATCCTGGAGGAGGGTGTCCCAGCAGTCGAAGAAGACAACGCTGATGCTCATGCACTCCGGTCCGTCTGTTCGAGCAGGGTGTGGACGATGTTCCCGGTGCGGTCCCCCGCCGTCCTGCGCCCGGCTCTCAGATGCGTGTCGATGTCGGTCAGGTAGGCACGGTAGGCGCCGAAGTCGGCGTCGATGCGGAAGCTGGGGAGTTCCTGCGAATCCAGGCCGGCGCAGAAGGAATTGACGTACATCGCGCCGTCGTAGACGCCGATGGAATGGGTGAGCAGCAGCGGGGTCTGGGTGATGCTCAGCCGGGACCGGTCCTCGTCGCCGAGGCTCCGCGCGAACTCCCGCCAGCGGGCGACGGCCAGCGGGAACTCCTCCCGGACGTAGGACTTGTGCCGGTCGTAGTGACCGTTGTCCACCGACTCGTCCGACGGCAGCAGCACGTCGACCGTGGCGCCGGAGGCGAGCGCCTGGCGGAGCTGGTTGGAGCACAGGTGGACCAGGTACCTCAGCGAGATGCCGGAGACGAAGACGGACTCCTGTGCGTCCTCCACCAGGCTCCGCAGGTCCAGGCCGGCCCGGTGGCGCTCCTGCACGTTGTTCCAGAAGGCGACGGTGGAGAACGGACTGCGGCTGCGGCTGCGGGTGGTGAGGCTGTCGGAGATCCTCCGGCAGGCGGTGGCGACGCTCGCGACGACGTTCCCGTCCTGCCGCTGCGCGTAGCCGAGCAGGGAGACGCCCGAGATGTCGCTCGGCAGGCCGGTGTCCCTGCCCTGGGGGGTGACCAGGAAGACCTTGCTGCGGCCTAGTTTGCCCACCAGCAGGCCCATCTCGAAGATCACGTTGTCGCGGGGCACGGTCGTGGTCGTGCCGCGCATCACGCGGACGTCGTCCGGCGACAGGACCGCCACCGCGTAGTCCGTACTGGTGACGATGCGTTCCAGGCTCTCCACGAACGTCTCGCTCGGCTTGAACAGGTCGTGGGTCCACAGACTCGGTTCGGTCGTCCGTTCCAGCTGGGAGAATATGGCCTCGGCGTAGGGGAGCCCCTCCGACGACGACGCGATGAACAGCCTTGGTTTGCGCACGATCCCACCCCCTTGTGACGATCCCGGTCCTCCCGGCCCCCGCACACCAGCAGGGATCCCCACCCGTCACCGGACGGCAAACCTCCGCGTGCCCGCCCGTGGTCCCGCCACCACCCGGGTGACCCGGCGGCCGGGCGCCTCGCGGCGGGGGGCCTGGGGGCGGGGTGCGTGGTAGGACGACCCGGTCACATGTCCTGTTCCACTGCCGGGAGTTGCCGATGTCCGTCACCCGACGCAGCCTGCTCGCCGCCGGCGGGATCGCCTTCAGCGGCGCGCTCGGAGCCCTGTTCGCCGGCGGGGCCGGGACCGCCCGTGCGCGCGAGCGGGGGTACGGGCCGCTGCTGCCCGACCCGCGCGGTCTCCTCGATCTGCCGGCCGGCTTCTCCTACCGGGTGCTCTCGCGCGCGGGGGACCCGCTGCGCTCCGGCGAGGGCGCCGTCCCCGCCAACTGCGACGGCATGGCCGCCTTCGGCGCCGGGGGCGGGCGCGTGCGGCTGGTGCGCAACCACGAGAACCGGGTCACCGCCGCCCTGCGGGTGCCCGCCGTCGGGGGGATGACGTATGACCCGGAGGGGCTCGGCGGCTGCACGGTCCTGGAGCTCGGCGCGGACGGGCGGGTCACCGCCGAGCGGGTCGCGCTGGCCGGCACCGCCGTCAACTGCGCGGGCGGCCGCACCCCCTGGAACACCTGGCTGAGCTGTGAGGAGACCGAGGACCGGGCGGGCACCTCCGGGTACACCCGGGACCACGGCTACGTCTTCGAGGTGGACCCGGCCGACCCTCGGCGCTCGGGCGCCGTCCCGCTGACCGCGATGGGGCGCTTCGCGCACGAGGCCGTCGCCGTGGATCCGTACCGGGGGGTGGTCTACCTGACGGAGGACGCCTTCGTGCGCCCGTTCGGGCTGTTCTACCGCTTCCTCCCGGAGCGGCCGCTCGGCGGGCTCGGCTCACTGCGGGCGGGGGGACTGCTGGAGGCGCTGCGGGTGCCCGGCCTCCCGGACCTGTCGGTGGTGGACCGGCCCGGGGCGGAGTTCCCGGTGCAGTGGGTGCCGGTGCCGGACCCCTCGGCGGCGGGGACCCCGATCCGGTACCAGGACTTCGGGCCGGGCGGGATCACGCACGCGCAGAAGCTGGAGGGCTGCTACTGGGGCGGCGGGCCCCTCGGCGGGGTCCACTTCGTCTCCAGCTTCGCCCGCAGCGGCGAGGGCTCGGCGGCCGACCACCACGGCCAGGTGTGGTTCCACGACCCGGTGCGCGGCACGATCCGGCTGGAGGTGCGCTTCGGGCCGGCCGCGGACGTGCGGCTGCCCGGGGACTCCCCGGACAACATCTGCCTGGCCCCGGACGGCGGCCTGATGGTGTGCGAGGACGGCGGCGGGGACCAGTACGTCTTCGGTGTGACGCAGGGCGGCGAGGTCTACCCGGTGGCGCGCAACGCCGAGGAGACCGGAGCGGCGGGAGGCGCGGCGGAGTTCGGGGAGTTCGCCGGGGTCACCTTCTCCCCCGGCCTGCGGACGATGTACGTCAACCAGTACGCGCCCGGGACGACGTTCGCGGTGACGGGGCCCTGGCGGCACTGACCCGCGGTCGCGTGCGACCGGTGGCGGAGGCCGTGTGCCGGAAGGGTGACTTCGGCGTGCGGGAGTGCCGCAGACGGCCACTCACCACATAGTCATATATTTTGCCTGCGTGACCATTTCTGTGCGCAAAGCGGCCGCCGCGGCCGCCCTCAGTGCCGCCCTCGGTGTCTGCCTCTCGGGTTGCGGGGGCTCCACCGGTACGGCCGGCGCCGGCCCCCAGGCCCGCATGGGCACTCCCGCGGCGCCCGCGAGCCCCTCGGCGGGCGCATCGGCACCCGCCTCCGCCCCGGCCTCCCCGCAGCCCGGCGCCCCCGCCAAGGCCCCCGTGCTGGCGCCCGGCCCGAACGGCCTGACCCCGGTGTTCGAGCGGGCCCGGCAGCACACCGAGAAGACCGTCGCCCTGACCTTCGACGCCGACATGACCTCCGATCAGGGGCCGCGCGCCGAGGCGGGGGAGCACTTCGACAACCCCCAGCTGATCTCGACCCTGCGCAGCCTGAAGGTGCCCTCGACGATCTTCATGACGGGCCGCTGGGCCGAGGAGTACCCGGACCAGGCGAAGTCCATCGGCACCGACCAGAACTTCGAGATCGCGAACCACTCCTACAGCCACCATGCCTTCAAGTCCCCCTGCTACGGGCTGCCGGCGCTCGACGAGGCCGCCGCCCGGGCCGACGTGGACCGGGCCTTCGAGGCCTTCCGCAAGGCGGGCGCGGTCAACACCGTCCCCTACTTCCGCTTCCCCGGCGGCTGCTACGACGACGCCGCGCTGCGCGCCCTGTCCACGGCCAAGGTCACGGCGGTCCAGTGGGACGTGGTGAGCGGGGACGCCTTCGCGAAGGACCCCGGCCCGGTCGCCGAGCAGGTGCTCGCCGGGGTGAAGCCGGGCTCGGTGGTGGTCATGCACTGCACGCGCAGCGCGGCCCCCGTCACCGAGGAGGCCATCCGGAAGATCGTCCCGGAGCTGCGCAAGCGGGGCTACCGCTTCGTGAAGGTCTCCGAACTGATCGGGAAGTAGGCCCGCACCGGGCCCCCTCGGCCGGGCCCCCTCGGCAGGGGCGGTGCGGCCCGGGCCCGCTCGGCAGGGCGGTACGGCCCGGTTTCCTCCGACTGGTCCGCAACAAGCCGTCACACCGGACTGCACGACCACTGGTAGGAAACTTTCCTTCCTGTTAGTGTCCCCGGCGGCGGCTTGGCGCGGTGCCGGTCCTTCCCCCGGCATGACGCGCTCAGTGAGAGCTCTGACCCGGCCGCCAGGCGCCGCCTCCTGCCCGCCCGCGGGCGGGGCGCGGCGTCCCGCACCGGTGTCCAGCTCTCGCCGCCCCCCAGGCCAGGGAGTCCAGGTATGCACCTGAAGACCTTCCGCACCAAACTCCGCACCCTCCTGCTCGTCGGCGCCGCCGTCCTCGCGCTCGCCGGCGGCCTCCTCGTCTCCTGGCCCGAACGGGCCGGGGCGGCAGGAGCCTCCGGGACCGCCGCCGACCCCCTCATATCGCGCGGGAAGCCCGCGACCGCCTCCTCCACCGAGAGTTCGTCGCTGGGCGCCAAGAACGCCTTCGACGGCAACGCCGCCACCCGCTGGGCCAGCGCCGAGGGCAAGGACCCGCAGTGGATCCGGGTCGACCTCGGCGCCTCCGCCACCGTCTCCCGGGTGCGGCTGACCTGGGAGGCCGCCTACGCCAAGGCCTACCGCGTCGAGATCTCCGCCGACGGCACCGCCTGGAGCACGCTCGCCACCGAGTCCGCGGGCAACGGCGGTACCGACGACTGGACCGGCCTGTCCGGCAAGGGCCGCTACCTGCGCGTGTACGGGACCGCGCGCGGCACCTCGTACGGCTACTCGCTCTTCGAGGCCGAGGTGTACGGCACCGCCGGCGGCGGGCCGCAGCCCGGCGGCGCCTTCACCGTGGTCGCGGCCGGTGACATCGCGGACCGGTGCACGGCCTCCGACAGCGGCTGCGCGCACCCCAAGACCGCCGCGCTCGCCCAGCAGCTGAACCCGAAGTTCTACCTGACGATGGGTGACAACCAGTACGACGACGCCCGGCTCTCCGACTACCGCGCCTACTACGACAAGAGCTGGGGCGCCTTCAAGGCGAAGACCCGGCCGGTCCCGGGCAACCACGAGACGTACGACCCGGCCGGCTCCCTCGCCGGGTACAAGGCGTACTTCGGGAGCATCGCCTTCCCCCAGGGCAAGAGCTGGTACAGCTACGACGAGGGCAACTGGCACTTCATCGCCCTCGACTCCAACTCCTTCGACCAGGCCGCCCAGATCGACTGGCTCAAGGCCGACCTCGCCGCCAACGGCAAGAAGTGCGTGGCCGCCTACTGGCACCACCCGCTGTTCTCCTCCGGCGGGCACGGCAACGACCCGGTCTCCAAGCCGGTGTGGAAGATCCTGTACGGGGCGAAGGCCGACCTCGTCCTGAACGGGCACGACCACCACTACGAGCGGTTCGCCCCGCAGGACCCCGAGGGCAGGGCGACCGCCGACGGGATCGTGGAGATCGTCGGCGGGATGGGAGGCGCCGAGCCCTACCCGATCGAACAGGTCCAGCCCAACAGCCAGAAGCGGATCAGCGGTCCGTACGGCGTCCTGAAGCTGGACTTCACCGACAGCGGCTACGGATGGAGCTACGTCGGGACCGACGGACAGGTCAAGGACACCGGCCCCACGTACAGCTGCCACTGATGTACCTGGCCGCCAACGGCCGCCCGGACGCGCCGCCCCGCACCCCAGGGGCCCGGCGGCGCGTCCCCGCCGCCGTCCTCGCGCTCGGCACGGTGAGCCTCGTCACCGACGTCTCCTCGGAGATGGTCACGGCGGTCCTGCCGCTCTACCTCGTCCTCGGACTCGGCCTGTCCCCGCTCCAGTTCGGCTTCCTGGACGGCATGTTCAACGGCGCGACCGCCCTCGTACGGCTGCTCGGCGGACGGCTCGCCGACCGCGGCGGCCACCACAAGCGGGTCGCCGGGGCCGGGTACCTGCTGTCCTCGCTGTCCCGGCTCGGCCTGCTCCTCGCGGGCGGCGCCACCGCCGGCATCGCGGCCGCGCTCGCCGCCGACCGGCTGGGCAAGGGCATCCGCACCGCGCCGCGGGACGCCATGATCTCGCTCAGCGGGCCCCCGGAGTCGCTGGGCCGGTCCTTCGGCGTGCACCGCGCCATGGACACCACCGGCGCCCTGCTCGGCCCGCTCGCCGCGTTCGCCGTGCTGTGGGCCACCGCCGACGCCTACGACGCGGTGTTCGCCGTCAGCTTCTGCACGGGCCTGCTCGGGGTGCTCCTGCTCGCCGTGTACGTCCCGGCCGTGCCCCCGGCCGCCGCCGCCCGCAGGCCCGCCCCCACCCGCACCGCGCTGCGCGACCCCGCCTTCCGCCGCATCCTGTACGCCGCGGCCCTGCTGGGCGCCACCACCATCGGCGACGCCTTCCTCTACCTGCTGCTCCTGCGCGGACTCGACCTGTCGCCCGCCCTGTTCACGCTGCTGCCGCTCGGTGCCGCCGCCGTCTACCTGCTGCTCGCCGTCCCGGCGGGCCGGATCGCCGACCGGACGGGGCGGCCGGCGGCCTTCCTGCTCGGGCACCTCGCCCTGCTCGGCGCGTACGGCCTGCTGCTCGCCCCCGTCGGCCTGCCGACCGTGGTGGGCGTACTGGCCCTGCTGGGCATCTTCTACGCCGCCACGGACGGCGTCCTGATGGCACTCGCCGCGCCCGTGCTGCCCGCGCACGGCCGTGCGGGCGGACTCGCCGTGCTGCAGACCGGCCAGGCACTGGCCCGGCTCCTCGGCGCCGCCGGATTCGGGGCGGCCTGGACCTTCTGGGGGCAGCGGCCGGCGCTCTGGGCCGCCGCCCTCGCGCTGGCCGGGGCCCTCGCGGCCGCCCGGCGCGTCCTGCCCGCCCGTACCGCCGCCCCTGCCCCCGCCCCCGTCCCTCCCGTGGAGCCGTCATGAGCCCCCGCCCGCGGCGGCTGCGCCTCGCCCTCGTCATCACCGCCGTGCTCCTCCTCGCGGGCGGCTCGCTCGGCTACGTACTGCACGCCAGACACCGCGCCGGGCCGCTCCGGCAGGCCGGTGCCGAGGCCTCGTTCGGCGTCGCGGAGCCCGGCCTGTACTTCCGGGACGCGGCCACCGGGCGGGTCGCGCGGCAGACCGGCGACGCGCCGGGGCGCATGGCCGGCGGGCCCTCCTGCGACCGCTTCCACGCCGCCGGGGAACACGCCCTGTGCCTGCGCGCGCTGCCCGGCTCCCCCGCCCGGACGGAGGCCCTCGTACTCGACCGGGGCCTGCGGGAGGTCCGCCGGGTGACCGTTCCCGGCATCCCCACCCGGGCCCGCGTCTCCGCCTCGGGGCAGCTCCTCTCCTGGACGACCTTCGCGGCCGGAGACTCGTACGCCGCCTCCGGCTTCTCCACCCGGACCTCGATCCTGGACCTGCGCACCGGCTACCTCGTCAAGTCCATGGAACAGATCCCGCTCACCCTCGGCGGGGCCCGCCACCACAGCCCCGACGTCAACTACTGGGGCGTGAGCTTCGCCGGCGACGACAACCGCTTCTACGCCACCGTCTCCACCGGCGGCCGCACCCACCTCGTCGAGGGCGACCTGCGGAACTGGTCGGCGAAGGCGCTGCGCGAGAACGTCGAATGCCCCTCCCTGTCACCGGACGGCACCCGCGTCGCCTTCAAGAAGAAGGTCTCCGACGATCCCCGCGATCCCTGGCGGCTGTACGTCCTCGACCTGGCGGCCATGACGGAGCGTCCGCTGGCCGAGCCGCACGGCGTCGACGACCAGGCGGCCTGGCTGGACGACTCGACCGTCGCCTACGCGCTGCCGGGGGCCGACGGCCGCGCGAGCGACGTCTGGTCGGTCCCGGCGGACGGCACCGGGGCACCCCGGCTCCTCGTACCGAACGGCTCGTCACCGGTCGCCGTGCACTGATCACCCCCGCCGGGCGGCGAGCAGACAGGCCGCGGCGCCCGCACCGCCCGCCAGCAGCAGCGCTCCCGCAAGGGCGCCCAGCGGCGGCCACGCCGAACCCGTGACCAGCGAGGACACCGCCACGCGGGCCGGGGAGCCGGCGAGGACCCAGGCCAGCAGCGAGCCGAGGGCCCCGGCCAGCACCGCGTAGCCGCGCCGCCGTATCAGCGGCCGGCTGCACAGGGCTCCGACGGCCGCGCCGGTCAGCGCGCAGGCCGCCACCGCGGTGGCCCCGGCGAGGGCCGCCCGGCCGGGTCCCGCCCCCGCGGGGGCGCCGAGCAGCAGCGCCACCGCGGCTCCCGCCGCTCCGGCGAGCAGCGTGCCGGTGAGGGCGACGGCCAGGGCCGCGGCGTGCACCCGTACGGGACCGGCCGCCGCGGCCGCGCAGTCACGGGCCGCGTCGGGCTCGCCGGTGACGCAGATCCGTACCAGCCAGGCTGCCTGCGGGACCAGACCGGCGGCGGCGAAGCCGAGGGAGTCCGGCACCGGATCGCCCGGCCGGATCCCCGCGGCCACGAAGGCGGCGTACACGACCAGCGGGGCGATCCAGCGCTGGGAGCGCAGCAGCAGGGCGCCCTGGTAGCGGATCAGAGCGGTCACTTCGGTTCCTCCACGGCGCGGATGTGCCAGGGCGTCGGGGCCGTGAGCAGGGAGCGCAGCACCTCGTCGGAGCGGGCGGCCTCCACCGTGAGCAGGACTCCGCCGCCGGGAGCGGGCGCGCCGGCCAGGCCGGACGGCAGCTCCTGCCCGGGCGCCGCGGTGGCGTGGATCCGGACGAGGGGACCGGCCGCGCCGGACACCGGGGCGAGGGCGCCGCCCTGCACCCGGTAGTGCGCGTCGGCGGCACCCGCGAGCCGCCGGGGGTCGTGGTCGACGAAGACCACGGTGGCTCCGGCGGCAGTGCGTTCGGCGACGGCGCGGTCCAGCTCGGTCCGGGCCGGGGCGTCGAGCCCGGTCCAGGCCTCGTCGAGCACGAGCAGCCCCGGTCCGGCGAGCAGGGCCTGGGCGACGGCCACCTTCTGGCTGGTGCCCTTGGACAGTTCTGCCATCGGGGTGCGGGCGTGCCCGGCGGCCCCGAACCGCTCCAGCCACTCCCCCGCCCGCCGGGCCGCCTCGGCGCGCGGCAGGCCGTGCACCCGGCCCAGGTGGGTCAGGTAGGCCGCGGCGCCCAGCGGCAGGGCCGCCGGGAAGCGCTCGGGCACGTAGGCCGTACGGCGCGGACGCCCGGCGATGCGCCCCTCGGTCGGGGTGTCGATCCCGGCGACGAGGCGCAGCAGGGTGGACTTGCCGCCCCCGTTGCCGCCTTCGATCCGGACGAGGGCTCCGGGCGGCAGCTCCAGGGAGATGCCGCGCAGCACCCAGGGGCGGCGGCGTCCGTAGCGGCGGCCCACGGCGGTGAGGTTCAGCGCGGGGCTCCCGTAGCGGAGGCGGAAGGATCACTCTTCATGCCGCCGATCCTCGCCCGGCCCGGGCACCCTCGGCATCATCCTGGAGGGTGACCCTGGCATGCTTGGCCGGATGAGCAGCCAGCACGCGCACGACGCTTCACAGGTACCCGCGGTCGGGGCGGACAGCCCGTTCCGGCAGGAGCACGTCCTGCGCGACGAGGCCCCGCAGTTCGTCCTCCCACTGGTGGTCCGGATCGAGAAGACCGCGCCGCCCGCCCGGACGGACGCGCTGGAGACGGCGGCCCGCGCGGTGCTCGTGCTGCTCTCCGACGAGCGCGCGCACGGCGAGGGCGAGTGGGCCGAGGCGGTGCGGGACTGGCAGGACGCGCGGATCCGCAAGGTGGTCCGCCGGGCTCGCGGGGCGGAGTGGCGCAAGGCCGGGACCCTGCCGGGTGTCACGGTGCACGGCGACACCTCCGAGGTGCGGGTCTTCCCTCCGGTGCCGCTCGACGGCTGGCCCAAGGAACTGGCGAAGCTCCAGGTGTCGGGCACCGACCTGGACGACCCCGAGCCGGTCGGTCCGGAGAGCGAGCCGGGGCTGCCCGTGCTGTGGCTCAATCCCGACCTCGACATGTCGGCCGGCAAGGCGATGGCCCAGGCCGGGCACGGGGCGCAGCTGGCGTGGTGGGAGCTGACCGGGGCGGAGCGGCGGGCGTGGAAGGACGGCGGCTTCCGCCTGGCGGTGCGCACCGCCCCGCGCGAGCGGTGGGCGGAGCTGAGCGGGAGCGGGCTGCCCGTGGTCCGGGACGCCGGTTTCACGGAGATCGCGCCCGGCTCCTGCACGGTGGTCGCGGACCATCCTGCGCTGCGGGGGCGGCTGTAGGCCGTAGCGTGCCCCGGCCGTCGTGGCCCGGGGAACCTCAAATGTTGCTCTGAACGTCCCCTCCGGCGGATTGGCCCGGCTTCGGCGGGGCCATCACACGGATGTCATCGGCACACGGCCGGATCGAAGGGGGCGGGGGACATGAAGCCCATGGCACGACTGGGAGTGGGCATCGGCTGGCGGCCCGAGATCACGGACGCCGTCGAGCGGCTGCCCGGCCTGGACTGGGTCGAGGTGGTGGCCGAAAACATCTGCCCGGACCACCTGCCGGACTCCCTGGTGCGGCTGCGCGAGCGCGGGGTCCGCGTCGTGCCGCACGGGGTCTCGCTCGGCATCGGCGGCGCCGACCGCCCCGACCCGGCGAAGCTCGCGGCGCTCGGCGAGCGGGCGGTGGCGCTGGGGGCGCCGCTCGTCACCGAGCACATCGCCTTCGTACGGACGTCCTCGCCCCCGCTGGAGGCGGGCCACCTGCTGCCGGTGCCGCGCACGCGGGACGCGCTGGACGTGCTGTGCGAGAACGTGCGGATCGCGCAGGACGCCCTGCCGGTGCCGCTGGCGCTGGAGAACATCGCCGCGCTGTTCTCCTGGCCGGACGAGGAGCTGACGGAGGGGCAGTTCCTGACGGAGCTGGTCGAGCGGACCGGCGTACGCCTGCTCATCGACGTGGCCAACCTGCACACCAACCGGGTCAACCGGGGCGAGGACCCGGCCGCCGTGCTCGACGCGATCCCGCTGGAGGCGCTGGCGTACGTGCACGTGGCGGGCGGCGTGGAGAAGGGCGGCGTCTGGCACGACACCCACGCGCACCCGGTGCCGCCGGTGGTGCTCGACCTGCTGGCCGGGCTGTGCTCGCGCGTGGACCCGCCGGGGGTGCTGCTGGAGCGGGACGACGACTTCCCGCCGGAGGCGGAGCTCGCGGGCGAACTGACGGCGATCCGCGCGGTGCTGACGGCTCCGGCGCTGCCGGCGGCTGCGGACGTCCCGGGCGCGCCGGAGGCTCCGGGCGCTGCGGACGTTTCAGGGGCTGCGGGCGCTGCGGACGTTCCGGGGGCTGCGGAGGCTGTGGGGGTGGCGCCGGACTCGGGCAGCGTCGAGGCGGCACGGACCCGGGTGGGGCTCGGGCAGGCCGCGCTGCTGTCGGCGCTGGTGGCCGGGACGCCCGTGCCCGAGGGGTTCGACCGGCGGCGGATCCGGGTGCAGGCCCGGGCCCTGGCCGCCAAACGGGCCGACGTGGTCGCCAAGGTGGCGCCCGAGCTGCCCGGGATCCTCGGCGGCGCCGATCCGTACCGCGAGGCCTTCCTCGCGTACGCCAAGGGACGGCCGATGACCGGCGGCTACCGCCGCGACGCGCTCGACTTCGCCGAACACCTGCTGGTCCGGAACCTGCCCGCCGACGCGGCTGCGAGGCGGCGTCTCACCGCCTGGTGGCGGGAGCGGGCCGGGGTGCGGCCGCCCCGCGGTGTCGTGAACTGGGCCCGGACGCTCTTCGGGAGGGCGGCATGAGTTTCACCGGTGTACTGGCTGTGGTGGTCTGGGTCGGAGTCGTCGCCTCCTCCGTCGTCCTGCTGCGCGGACTGCGCAGCCCCCGGCCCCGGTCCGGCGGGCCGTCGGGCGGGCTGCACGACCTGTCCGAGGCCGCGTTCCTGGTGGGCGGGCCGGGCGGCGTCGTGGACGCCGCGCTCGCCACCATGCTCTCGGACGGGCGGCTGGTGGGCGGCGGTCCCGGCATCGTCCAGGTGCGGCCGGGGGCGCGGGGCAACGACCCCGCCGAACGCGCCGTCCTCCAGGCCCACCAGGCGGCGCCCTCGGGGTGGCTGTACCAGGTGCGGTACGCGGCCATGCTCGACCCGGCCGTGCAGGAGATCGGGGACGCCCTCGCGGCCCGCGGGCTGCTCTCCCCGCCCGGATCCGGTGGGTCCCGGCGGCGCTGGGGAGTGGTCCAGGCCGTCGTGTGCGCGATCCTCGTCCCGGTGTCGATCCCGCTGACCATCGTGGGGATGGTCGTCCTGTCCGACTCGGTGCCGTTCATCCTGGTGGTGCTGCCCGCGCTGGTGGGCGGGATCGTCATGGGCGTGGTCGGCGCGCGCCGGGCCAGGAGCCGGCTCACCCCGGCGGGGGTCCGGGCGCTGTTCACGATGCGCCGCGCCTACCAGAACGACCAGAGCCCGTACGT
This sequence comes from Streptomyces sp. NPDC085524, assembly GCF_044541755.1. Taxonomy (NCBI): domain Bacteria; kingdom Bacillati; phylum Actinomycetota; class Actinomycetes; order Kitasatosporales; family Streptomycetaceae; genus Streptomyces; species Streptomyces sp. NPDC085524. The sequence continues at coordinate 113,412 of NZ_JBITTH010000018.1, read as the reverse complement.
GCGGATCTCACTGTCCGGGCTGCGCGGTCTGCGGGACCCGCACCTGCGCCAGCAGCTGGTGCCGGCCGCCCGGGGCACCCGGCTGGCCGCGGCCCAGTCCCGGAGCCGTACGCACGGCGCGCCCGGCCCGCACCACTCGCACGGCTCCGACTCCTCCTCCGACCTCCTCGTCCCCGTCGTCTGGTGCGCGGGCGGCGACGGGGGCGGGAGCGGATCGAGCTGCGGCTCGGGGTCGAGCTGCGGCTCCTCGGGCAGCAGTTGCGGCGGGAGCGGCTCCAGCTGCGGCGGCAGCAGCTCGAGTTGCAGCAGTTCGAGTTCGAGCTGCAGCAGTTCGAGTTGCAGCAGTTCGTCCGGATCCAGCTGTTCCAGCAGCTCCTGACGGCCCATCACGGTCCCATCACAAGCTGTTCACACCCCCTGACCAGGCACATCATCTGCTTGTAGAAAGCTGAGATGTTCTGGGTCCTGTTCCTGCTGGCGGCCTGGGCCGGGGTGCTGGTGTCGTGCTCCCGCCTGCTGCGGGCCGCCACCCGGGCGGCGGAGCCCGCACCGGGCTCCGCCCCCTCGCACCACCACCACGACGAGCTGAGCCTGTACGAGGCCGCCTACCTCGCCGGCGGCCCGATGCGGGTGGCCGACCTGACGCTGGTCTCGATGCAGCGCCAGCGGCGGCTGCTGCTCGCCCACACGGGCTGGGCCACCGTCGTCGACCCCGTCGGGCGCGATCCGCACGAGCGGTCGGTGCTGGGGGCGTTCGGCCCGGACGGGCAGTCGCCGGTGCCGGCGGTGCGGTCCGCGGTGGCGGGGGACGAGGCCGTACGGGACCTCGCGGACCGGCTGGGCGAGGCGGGGCTCGCGCTGAGCGAGGGCGTACGGGGCGGGATCGGCGCGGGGATCCGGGGCGTCCAGGGGGCGACCCTGCTGGTGCTCGCGATGGCGGCGGCCTCCCTCGCCGTACCGCCCGAGGGGATCACGACCACGATGGTGCTGGTCTGGTTCTCGCTGCCGCTGATCCTCTGTCTGGGCTGCCTCGGGATAGCCGGCTTCGACGGGCACCTGCACTCGCCGTGGGCCTCCCCGGCCGGGCAGCGGCTGCTCGTCGCCCTGGACGAGGAGCAGGGCGAGGAGGAGTCGCTGGCCGCGGTGGCCGTACGGGGCGTACGCGCGGTCGGCGATCCCGGGCTCCGGGCGGCCCTCCGGTACGGCAACCGGGGGCGGATCCCGGGGCAACGGGGCCAATGAGGCCGACACCGGCCGCCGTTCCTTTACACGGGCACCGTCCGCCCCTTGAGTCGGCTCATCGGATGACCCGAAGGGCCGACCCGCCATGCGCACACCCCCGCTCCGCCGCCGCACCGCAGCCGCCGTCCTCTCCCTGGCCGTGCTCGCCACCGCCTGCCTGACGGCCGAAGCCGCCGGAGCCGAACCCACGTCCCGCCGCACCGCCGCCCCGGCCCCGACGGCCGGGCCTGCGACCTCCGCCGAAGCCGCCCCTCCCGCCCCGCCCGCCGAAGCCGCCCTTCCCGGCCGCCCCGCCGGAGGCGACCGGCTCGCGGCCGAAGCCGCCGGAGCCGAGCTCACGGCCCGCCGCGCCGCCGCCGCGGCCCTCGGCGGAGCCACCCGCCCCGTCCGCCCCGCCGGAGGCGACCGGCTGGAGTTCGGGGCCTGTCCCGCGGCCGAGGGGCTGCCGCGCGGCGTGCGGTGCGCCGTACTGCGCGTGCCGCTCGACTACTCGCTCCCCGACGGGCAGCAGATCCGCCTCACCGTCAGCCGGGTCCCGGCGACCGGGGAGGGCGGCGCGCGCCGGCAGGGGGCGCTCGTGAACAATCCCGGCGGGCCGGGGGCCTCGGGGATGTCCTTCCCGCTCGCCGCCGGGCTCCCCGAGTGGCGGCGGGTCGCCGCCGCCTACGACTTCGTCGGGTACGCCCCGCGCGGCGTCGGCCGCTCGGCCCCGCTGTCCTGCCAGGACCCCGCCGCCCTCAAGGGGCCGACCCGGATCCCGGCCGTCCCCTCCCCCGCGTACAAGCGGCAGCGCGTCGCCGCTGCCCGGGCCTACGCCCAGGGCTGCGCACGGCACGCCGGCGACTCGCTGCGGCACTACACGACGCTGAACAACGCCCGCGATCTGGACGTGCTGCGCGCCGCCCTCGGCGAGCCCCGGCTGACCTTCATGGGCGGCTCCTACGGCACCTACCTGGGTGCCGTCTACGCCACCCTGTACCCCGGCCGCGTACGCCGCATGGTGTTCGACTCGGTGGTCGATCCCGATCCGGCCCGCATCTGGTACCGCTCCCAGCTCGGCCAGGCCGCCGCCTTCGAGCGGCGCTGGTACGACTTCCGGTCCTGGGCCGCCCGCCACCACACCACGTACCGCCTCGGCACCTCCCCGGCGGCCGTACAGGCCTCGTACGAGCGGGTCCGGGAGGCGCTGGCCCGTACCCCCGCCGGCGGCAGGGTCGGCACGGGCGAACTCCAGGCCGCGTACCTGCGGGCCGCGTACTACGACGACGTGTGGCCGGACCGGGCGGCGGCGCTCTCGGCGTTCCTGCGCGGCGATCCGGCGGAACTGGTCCGCCAGGCCGCCCCCGACCCGGCGGCCGCCGCCGGGGCCGAGAACGCGACGGCCGTCTACACGGCGGTGCTGTGCAACGACGCCCCCTGGCCCGCGGACTGGGCCACCTGGGACCGGGACGGCACGGAACTGGCCCGTAGGGCCCCCTTCGAGGCCTGGCCCAACACCTTCCTGAACCTCCCGTGCGCCTACTGGCCCGTGGCCGAGCGGCAGCGGCCGGTGCAGGTCGGGACCCGGCCCGCGGCGGCGGCGCTCCCCCGCACCCTGATCGTGGCGGCGGAACGCGACGGGGCGACCCCGTACCGGGGCGCGCTGGAGCTCCAGCGGCGGCTCGGCGGCGAGGCCGCACTGGTCACGGAGAAGGGGTCCGGCTCGCACGGAGTGGTCGGCGGACGCAACGACTGCGTGGACCGGCACGTGGAGCGGTACCTGCTGACGGGTGACACCTCGCCGGCAGAGGACGGCGGCGCGCGTGTCACGTGTGCGCCGCATCCGGAGCCCGCACCGGTGTCGCTGGACGACCGGGCGGCGAGCACCCGCGGGGAACCTCCCGGGGCACTGCTGTCGCCAGTCGTCTGAACTTCCGGGGCGGGATCTCCGGCTGCGTCGTTTCGGGGGCAGGGCCTCCCGATCCACCGGAGGAACTCACCGAACGGTGTGGTCGTCCTCCGGTCCTTCCCCCCAGGGGAGGTATCAGGCGAGTCCGGCCACCAGGTCGGCGACGGACTTGCGGCGCCCGGTGTAGAAGGGCACCTCTTCACGGACGTGCATACGGGCCTCGGAGGCGCGCAGGTGACGCATCAGGTCGACGATGCGGTACAGCTCGTCGGCCTCGAAGGCCAGCAGCCACTCGTAGTCGCCGAGCGAGAAGGAGGCGACCGTGTTGGCGCGCACGTCCGGGAAACCGCGGGCCATCTTGCCGTGGTCGGCGAGCATGCGGCGGCGGTCCTCGTCGGGCAGCAGGTACCAGTCGTAGCTGCGCACGAAGGGGTACACGCTGACGTACTCGCGCGCGACCTCGTCGGCGAGGAAGGCCGGGATGTGGGACTTGTTGAACTCGGCCGGGCGGTGCAGGGCCATGTTCGACCACACCGGCTCCAGCGCACGGCCCAGCTTGGTGCGGCGGAACAGGTTGTAGGCGGTCTGCAGCTCGTCCGCCGTCTCGGCGTGCCACCAGATCATGACGTCCGCGTCGGCGCGCAGGCCGGACACGTCGTAGGCGCCGCGGACGGTGATGTCCTTGGCCGCCAGCTGGTCGAAGAGCTCCTGGACCTCGTCGGCGTAGCCGCTGCGGTCCTCCGGAAGAACGTCCTTCAGCTTGAAGACGGACCACAGGGTGTAGCGGATGACCTCGTTGAGGTCCTTCGCCTTCTTCCCCGCGTTGGGAATCTTCTCTGGTGCAGTCATGTGCCTATTGTCCCGTGTGCTGATCAGTGGTCGGTGCCAGGGGGTACCGAACGCGTTCCGAACGAGCCGGTCACCGCGTCCGCGGCCTTGCGGGCGCTGGCGATACAGGCCGGAATGCCCACTCCGTCGTACACGGCTCCGCACACCGCGAGGCCGGGCAGGGCGGCCACCGCGGAGCGGATCCGCTCGACGCGGGAGAGGTGGCCGACGGGGTACTGGGGCAGACCGCCGTCCCAGCGGGTGACGGTGGAGGCCACCGGCCGGGCGGCGAGGCCCACGGCCTCGCCCAGGTCGGCGAGGGAGACCTCGACGAGCTCCCCGTCCTCCCGTTCCAGATCGGCCTCGTCGGCGTACCGGCCGACGGAGGTCCGCAGCAGGAAGAGCTCCGGATCGGCCCCGGCCCAGGCCCACTTGTTGCTGGAGAAGGTGGAGGCCTTGATGGTCCGGCCGTCGACGGGCGGTACGAGGAACCCGCTGGCGCCGCCCCCGGTGACGGAGGCCGGCAGTTCGGAGCGGCGGAAGGCCATCGTGACCAGGGCCATGGAGGCGTACTCGACCCCCCGCAGCTCGGCCGCCGCGGCCGGGGAGAGGCCGTCGAGCAGCCGGGCGGCCGGCCCCGCGGGAGTGGCCAGGACCACCCCGTCGGCATCGACGGCCTCGCCGCCGGCGACGACCCGCCAGCCCCCGGCCGTCGCCACGACCTCGCGCACGGGGGTTCCGGTGACCAGGCGCGCCCCGGCGGCCCGGCAGGCCTCGGCGACGGCGAGCGGGAGGCGGCCGATGCCGCCCTCGATCCCCGCGAAGAAGGCGCCGGTGGCGGCCGCGCCGGTGACGGTGGTGCGCTCGGCGGCCGCGCGGCTCGCGGCCCCGGCCTGCAGGGCGCGGACGCTCTCGGTCAGCGTGGGGTGCTTGCGGACGGCCTCGTAGAGGGCGGGGACCGCGGCGCGCATCGAGATCCGGTACGCGTCGCCCGCGTAGACCCCGCCGAGCAGCGGCTCCACGAGCCGGTCCACGACCTCGCGGCCCATCCGGGCGGCGACGTACTCGCCGACGGCGAAGTCCTCGCCGACCTCGGTGGGCGGCAGCTCCCGCTCGGCCTCGATCCTGGCCAGGCCCTCCGGGGAGAGCACTCCGGAGGCGGCGAGCGGTTCCAGGTCGCCGGGGACGCCCATGACGTGCCCGCGCGGCATCGGCCGCAGGGCGCCCCGGGTCCACAGGTGGGCGGTGGCGGTGGCGGGCGGCTGGAGCGCCTCGCCGAGTCCGACGGCGCGGGCGAGTTCCAGGGCTTCGGGGCGGCGGGCGAGCACGGATTCGGCACCGAGGTCGACGCGCGCCCCGGCGAGCTCACCGGCGTACAGCTTGCCGCCGAGCCGGTCCCCGGCCTCCAGCAGCGTGACGCGGACGCCGTCGGCGAGCAGCCGGTGGGCTGCCGCGAGGCCCGCGATGCCGCCGCCGATGACGACGACGTGCCGGCTCGGGCCGGGGCGATCCGTACGCATGTCCGCTTCGTGCATGGACACATCGTCTCAGACCGATCTCCGAGGCCGGAACGTGACCGCATCGGGACCGGCCCGGGACCGCGGGGGCGAAACCCGCGACGGTCCGGCGCACGTCGAAACGGCAACACCAGCCGATCCTCGGGGGTTTCAACGATGCGCGCACCACTCGGACACCGTTCCGCGGCCACCCTGGCCGCCCTTTCGCTGGCGGGGGCGCTCGCCCTCACCGGCTGCGCGGGCGGCTCGAGCGACACCTCCGCGGACAAGGCGGCGGTCGCCCCCCGGGAGGGCGCGGCCCAGGCGCCCGCCCCGGCGCAGGGGAAGGGGGGCGCAGGCGCGGCGGCGCCCCCCGCCGCGGACAAGAACGGGCAGCAGCCGCCGGCCGCGGTCCGCCCGAACGTCATCCGCACGGCGACGCTGGGCATCGAGACGGCGGACCCGCAGAAGACCCTCGCGGCGGCCCGCACGGCGGCCGACGGGGCGGGCGGCTACGTCGGATCCGAGTCCACCCGACGCGGCGAGGACGGCCGGATGACCTCCACGCTGACCCTGCGGGTGCCCGGCGAGCGGTACGACGCGGTGCTCGGTGCCATGGAGGGCAGCGGGAAGCTCCTGCACCGCAAGGTCGACGCGCAGGACGTGACCGAGAAGGTGGCCGACATCGGCAGCCGGGTCGCCTCGCAGCAGGCCAGTGTGGCGCGGGTGCGGGAGATGATGGACAAGGCCTCGGCGCTGGGCGACGTGGTGATGCTGGAGGGCGAGCTGAGCCGGCGCCAGTCCGACCTGGAGTCGCTGCAGGCGCAGCAGACCGCGCTGAAGGACCAGACCTCGATGGGCACGATCACCCTGGAGGTCTCGGAGCCGCCCGCGAAGGCGGCGGCGAAGAAGGAGAAGGAGCCCACGTTCCTGGGGGCGCTGCACGGCGGCTGGGACGTCTTCACCGAGCTCGTGCGCTACCTGCTGGTGGCGGTCGGCGCACTGCTCCCGTTCGCGGCGGTGGCCGCGGTGGCGGGGCTCGGGTACCGGCTGTACCGGCGGCTGCGCCCGGCGGCTCCGAAGGCCGCCCCGGCCCCGGCGAGGGTGCAGGTCCCGGCGGCCCGCCCGGCGGGGACTTCGGAAACGGGGGCCGGGGTCCAGGACTGAACGCACGTTCGCACGTAGCGTGTTCCCATCTGGAGGGCGCTGCGAAGGGGCGGTAGGGACCATGGCGAGGGAACGACTGGTGGTGGTCGGCGGGGACGCGGCGGGGATGTCCGCCGCGTCACAGGCCCGCCGGCTCAAGGGCCCGGAGGAACTGGAGATCACCGCCTTCGAACGCGGGCACTTCACCTCGTACTCCGCGTGCGGGATCCCGTACTGGGTCGGGGGCCAGGTGGCCGGGCGGGACGACCTGATCGCCCGTACCCCCGAGGAGCACCGCGCCCGGGACATCGACCTGCGCACCCGCACCGAGGTGGTGGAGCTCGACCTGGCCGGATCGCGGGTGCGCGCCCGCGATCTGGACACCGGATCCGAATCCTGGACGGGCTACGACAAGCTCGTCCTGGCGACGGGCGCCCGCCCGGTCCGCCCCTCGCTCCCGGGCATCGGCGCGCACGGGGTCCACGGCATCCAGACCCTGGACGACGGCCAGCGCCTCATGGACACGCTGGAGCGCACGCAGGGCCGCCGCGCGGTCGTCGTGGGCGCCGGCTACATCGGCGTGGAGATGGCGGAGGCCCTGGTCGGGCGGGGTTACGAGGTCACCGTCCTGCACCGGGGCGAGCAGCCGATGTCCACCCTGGACCCGGACATGGGCACCCTGGTGCACGGCGCGATGAACGGCATGGGGATCCGTACGGTCTCCCGCGCCGAGGTGACGAAGATCCTCACCGACGAGGAGGGCCGGGCCCGCGCGGTGGCCACGGCGGCGGGCGACGAGTACCCGGCGGACGTGGTCGTCCTCGGCATCGGCGTCGAACCGCGCACGGCCCTCGCGCGTGCCGCCGGCCTCCCGCTCGGCCCCGCCGGCGGCATCCTCACGGACCTCTCGATGCGCGTCCGGGGCCACGAGAACATCTGGTCGGGCGGTGACTGCGTGGAGGTCCTGGACCTGATCGCGGGCCGCACCCGGCACATCCCGCTGGGCACGCACGCCAACAAGCACGGCCAGGTCATCGGCACGGGCGTCGGCGGCGGCTACGCGACGTTCCCGGGGGTCGTCGGCACGGCGGTGAGCAAGGTCTGCGACCTGGAGATCGCCCGGACGGGGCTGCGCGAGCGGGACGCGCTCGAAGCGGGGCTGCGCTTCGTCACGGCGACGATCCGCTCGACGAACACGGCGGGCTACTACCCGGGCGCGGCGGAGATGACGGTCAAGATGCTGGCGGAGCGGCGCACGGGGCGGCTGCTGGGCGTCCAGATCGTGGGCGGGGCCGGGTCCGCGAAGCGGGTGGACATCGCGGCGGTCGCCTTGACGGCGGGCATGACGGTCGAACAGGTCGTCTCCCTCGACCTGGGCTACGCGCCCCCGTTCTCCCCGGTCTGGGACCCGGTCCTGGTGGCCGCCAGGAAGGCCGTTGCCGCAGTGCGGGCGGCCGGCGTGTAGTCCGCCGTGGGCTGCGGGCGCCTGGGCCGGGTACAGGCCCGGGCGCCCGGGCCGTACGGGCGGCCCTCGAACTCCCCCGGCTACCGCCGGGAGGTGCCACCTGCCGGGGCTGGATCTTCCAGCCCGTCCGGCGTTCGAGGACCGGGGTCCGGGCAGAGCCCGGGAAACGGAGGAAGGGCGGGTCGGGGAGCAGCTCCGCGCAGCGGCGGGGCGAGGGGCTAGCGGGCCGTCTTCGTGTGGACGTAGTCCACCAGGCGGGTCAGCGCGTCCGGGTCCGTCGTCGGGAGGACACCGTGGCCGAGGTTGAAGACGTGGCCCTCCAGCCCGGCCGCAGCCGCCAGCACCTCGTCCGTCTTGGCCTCGACGGCCTCCGGGGTGGAGAAGAGGACCGCGGGGTCCAGGTTGCCCTGGAGCGCCTTGCCCGGGCCGACCCGGCGGACGGCCTCGTCCAGCGCGACCCGGTAGTCGACGCCCATGACGTCCGCGCCGGCCTCGCCCATCAGGCCGAGCAGCTCGCCCGTGCCCACGCCGAAGTGGATCCGCGGGACGCCGTACGAGGCCACGGACTCCAGCACCTTCGCCGACGCCGGCATCACCGAGCGGCGGTAGTCCGCCGGGGCCAGCGCGCCGACCCAGGAGTCGAAGAGCTGGATCGCGGAGGCGCCGGCCTCGATCTGGACCTTCAGGAAGGCGGAGGTGATCTCCGCGAGGCGGTCCAGCAGTTCGGCCCAGAGCTGCGGGTCCCCGTACATCAGGGCCTTGGTGTGCTCGTGGTTCTTCGACGGTCCGCCCTCGACGAGGTAGCTCGCGAGGGTGAAAGGCGCGCCCGCGAAACCGATCAACGGCGTGGAGCCGAGTTCACCCGTGAGCATGCCGATCGCCTCGGTGACGTACGGGACGTCCTCCGGGGTGAGGTCGCGCAGCTGTGCGAGGTCCTCGCGGCGGCGGATCGGCTGGGCGACGACCGGGCCGATGCCCGGCTTGATGTCCAGGTCGACGCCGATGGCCTTCAGCGGGACCACGATGTCGGAGAAGAAGATCGCCGCGTCGACGTCGTGCCGCCGCACCGGCTGCATGGTGATCTCGGTGACCAGGTCGGGGCGCATGCAGGACTCCAGCATGGCCGTGCCTTCGCGCACCTTGCGGTACTCGGGGAGCGAGCGCCCTGCCTGCCTCATGAACCACACCGGGGTGTGCGGCACCGGCTCACGCCGGCACGCCTTGAGGAAGGCGGAATCGTACGTCTGGCTCGGCTGGCCCTGGGGCGTCTCGTTGGCACTCACGACCCGAATCTTCGCACGTATGACGAAGTGCCCGGCCCGGCGCGGGTGTGGCTGCGCCGTACGGGCGCTCGTTCCGCCTAGTCTTCCCGGCATGGCTGCGGCTCAGGGACGATTTTCAGATGGCGCTGACGGTACGGACAGCGCGAAGGAGACCTCCGTCCCGCTCCCGTTCCGGCGGGCGGTCGACGGCTTGAAGAAGGCGCGGCTGCGCACGGGGATCGAGATCGATCCCACGAAGCCGCCGCAGAGGCTGGCGCCGTACGCCTATGCCCTGGAGGCGGCGGTCGTCGACGGGGAGGACGACCTGGCCGACGGCCGGCTGATCCTGCTCCACGATCCGGCCGGGCACGAGGCCTGGCAGGGCACCTTCCGGCTGGTGACGCTCGTACGGGCGGAACTGGAGCCGGAGATGGCCGCGGACCCGCTCCTCCCCGAGGTGTGCTGGTCCTGGCTGACGGGGGCGCTGGAGACGCGCGGGCTGGCGTACGGGGAGGCGAGCGGCACGGTCACCATGGCCGGCTCGCACTACTTCGGCGGGCTCGCGGAACGGCGTCCGGCGACGCAGATCGAGATCAGGGCCTCGTGGACGCCCCGCGAGGGGGTGGGCGGGGTGCCGGACACCTCGGCGCACCTGTCGGCGTGGTGCGAGCTGCTGTGCCAGATCGCGGGGCTGCCGCCGGTGGGTCCGACGGACACGGTCACGGGAGTGGTGTCCCTGCCACAGCGCCGGGGTCCGCACCACCCGTAACGGCGGGGCCGTACGGACGCGCGAAGAGCGCCGTACGGACGTACGAGGAGCCGGGGAACAACCGGTCGAAGCCCGCAACAGGGTGTCGAAACACGGCATCCGTTGCGGGCTTCTGATCACCCTATGATCGATCGTGCGTCCGAATTGCCCGAATTGTTACTCACCAAATCGTGATCATTCCCTAAAGCCGGGCGGGTGACGTGCCGAAGGAGTCAGTGACCATCCGCACGGTTCGCACCGGCTTCCTTCCCCGAGCCGGCCGTCCCGCCACTCCCCCAGGAGGCCTAGGTGTCCGTTCTTCTCGAGCAGCCCGCAAGCCTGGTCGCCTACCGCCCGAACAAGCCGACGGCCATGGTCGTCGTGGCCGACCCGCGCGTCCGTTCCACCGTGACCCGCCACCTGTGGGCGCTCGGAGTACGTGATGTGATCGAGGCTTCGTCCATCGCGGAGGCCCGCCCCCGCGTCGGCAGCCCGCGCGACATCTGCGTGGCCGACGTCCACCTGCCCGACGGTTCCGGTCTCACCCTGCTCTCCGAGACCCGCGCCGCCGGCTGGCCCAACGGCCTGGCCCTGTCCGCCGCCGACGACATCGGCGCCGTCCGCAACGCCCTCGCGGGCGGGGTGAAGGGCTACGTCGTCACCGGTACGCGGACCAACATCGGGCTCCCCACCCGGCCCGGCGCCGCCCCCATCGGTGCCGCCGCCGCCCGTATGCACCGCCGCCCCCCGGGTGCCCCGAGCCACCCGGGCGGCTACCGCGAGCTCTCCGGCCGCGAGGTCGAGGTCCTGCGCCTCGTCGCGGAGGGCCAGTCCAACAAGGCCATCGGCGTCTCGATGGGCCTGTCCGCCCTGACCGTCAAGTCCCACCTGGCCCGTATCGCCCGCAAGCTGGGCACCGGCGACCGCGCCGGCATGGTCGCCGTCGCCCTGCGGACCGGGATCATCCACTGAGCGCGGGCGACCGGAACCCCCGGATAGACGGCCGGGAGCCCCCCGGCAGACTTCCCGCGAACTCCCCGCATGTCGATCGCGCCCGTCGACGGAACGTTCCGGCGACGGGCGCGGCGCATCCACGGATACCCTTGAGCGGTGACCGACGCCCAAGAGACCGCAGCAGACCTGCGCACCACCACCGGGGGCGGCCCCCCGGACGAAGTCGTCAGTTCGTCCGATGGGCCGCCGATTCCTTTGCTCGAGCCCCGTGAGGGCATTCCTCCGGTCGTCGCCGACGCCGCCGCCCTCGCCGAAGTGGTCGCGGCCTTCGCCGCGGGCACCGGACCGGTCGCCGTCGATGCCGAGCGCGCCTCCGGGTACCGCTACGGCCAGCGCGCCTACCTGGTGCAGCTGCGCCGCGAGGGTGCGGGCTCCGCGCTGATCGACCCGGTGGGCTGCCCCGACCTCTCCTCGCTGGGCGAGGCCCTGTCCGGTACCGAGTGGATCCTGCACGCCGCGACCCAGGACCTGCCGTGCCTGCGCGAAATAGGCATGCGGCCGACCTCGCTCTTCGACACGGAACTGGCGGGCCGGCTGGCCGGCTTCCCCCGGGTCGGGCTGGGCGCGATGGTCGAGAGCGTGCTCGGCTACGCGCTGGAGAAGGGCCACTCCGCCGTCGACTGGTCCACCCGCCCGCTCCCGGAGCCCTGGCTGCGCTACGCCGCCCTGGACGTGGAGCTGCTCGTGGACCTGCGGGACGCGCTGGAGAAGGAGCTGGACCGGCAGGGCAAGCTCGAATGGGCCCGCCAGGAGTTCGACGCCATCGCCTCGGCCCCGCCCGCCCCGCCGCGCAAGGACCCGTGGCGGCGCACCTCGGGCATGCACAAGGTGCGCCGGCGCCGGCAGATGGCGGTCGTACGGGAGCTGTGGGAGTCCCGGGACCGGATCGCGCAGCGGCGTGACGTGTCGCCGGGCAAGGTGCTGGGCGACGCCGCGATCGTCGAAGCCGCGCTGGCGCTGCCGGTGAACGCGCAGGCGCTGTCGGGACTGCCCGGCTACGGGCAGCGGATGGGCCGGCGCCAGCTGGAGCAGTGGATGGCGGCCGTGGACCGGGCCAAGGCGCTGCCCGAGAACGAGCTGCCGCAGCCGGGGGCGAGCCCGGCCGGTCCCCCGCCGCCGCGCTCGTGGGCGGACAAGGACCCGGCCGCCGCCGCCCGGCTGGCGGCGGCGCGCACGGCCGTGTCGGCGCTCGCGGAGGGGCTGAACCTGCCGCAGGAGAACCTGATCACCCCGGACACGGTCCGCCGGCTGTGCTGGGAGCCGCCGCAGCGGCTCGAGGCGGATGCGGTCGCCGCGGCCCTGGCGGGCTACGGCGCCCGCCCGTGGCAGATCGAGCAGGTGACCCCGGCCCTGGTCACGGCCCTGGCCGCGACCGCCTGACCGGCCCGCGGCCGAAACCAGGCCCGCCCGACGGGGTCCTCACTCGAGCGAAGTGAGGACCCCGTCCTCGTCCCGGTGGAAGCTCCCGCCCTTCTCGCCGAACACCTTGCCGTTCTTGAGCCATTCCTCGGACATGGCGTGGAGGTGACTGGCCGCCCGCTCCCAGACGATCTGGTGACCCGCGCAGGAGAGCCGGAACATCAGCTTCTTCTTCCCCGGGATCAGCCGGTAGAGCTCGGGCACCGAGAAGTACAGCAGCCCCAGGTCCGGTGCCGTGTTCACGATGGAGTCGTGCTCCCCGTACACGAGGCACACGGGCACCGTCTGACCGAGGACGTTGTGCAGCGGCACGGTCTTGGAGTTCCACCCCCACCAGAACGAGTTCCGCACCCTGACGAACCCCGTCGGCGCTCCGGCCATCGGACCGCCCCACGTGGCACCGATCGCGTCGACGTCCTGGATCGCCTTCCACGCCTCGTCGAGCACACCGTTCTCGCGCTGGTCCGGACACTTCAGGTCCCTGGCCCACGACGCCGTGAGCCCGTTCTTCGAGGTGACGGACATCGGGTAGCCGAAGGCCGCCGCCGGGGTACCCACCGGCAGGTCCACCGGCGCGCCGAAGTCGGTGTTCGGCTTGCTCGCCCTTCCATTGGGCGGGAAGAGCGGCGCCGTCAGAAAGAGGCTCTTGACCTTGTCCGGGTGCTGGATCGCGTACGGCCCGAGCTGCTGCGCGGCCGCGGACCAACCGATCAGGTCGATCTTGGCCGTGGGCTGGCCGATCTCCTTGCGGATGTACTCGACGACCGCGTCGACCTCGTCCCAGTCGCTCTGGGAGTTGTTCAGCTGGAAGGCGTACTTCGCAGGGGCGTCCGGGTCCGGCAGGTCGGCCGACGGGATCGGGTTGGGGGAGAGCAGCTGGCGCTGCACGGGGCTGACGTTGAGCGGCTCGTCCATCTCCGCGGGATGCGCCGACAGCCCTGACCCCTGAAGCTCCATCACGAAGACGTCGTAGCCCGCCTTGGCCAGCTGCTCGGCCCAGCTGTAGTCCTTGTACTGCAGGTCGAAGCCCGCAAGAGCCGGGACGCTCCGGCCGTGCAGCATCAGGACGGGCTTGCGCGGGCCGTTCACGGGTCTGCGCTCCCGGACGAAGAGCTTGATCTTCTCACCGGCGTTGGCCGGGATGGTCGAGTGGTGCTCGACGTAGTGGTCCTTGGAGGTCGTTTCCGCCATCGAGGGTCTCCGTTGCTCGTAACCGGGGGCCCGGGCGGGCGCCCGGGTCAGCCCAGCGTTCGCCTGAGCCCGGGCCCGATGCCATCGACGCGGCCGCTCGGGCCCGGCCGGCGACACGTACGAGTGCCCCCGCCATGCCGATCGGCCGGGCGCACGGCGGGGGCGCGAGGGGGCTCACGGGGTATCGGGCGGTGTGACCTTCGCCGCTGTTCGGGGAGGGGGTGTGCACAAGGGTTACCCGCAAGTAGCATGGGCCGGGTGAGCGGGCGCTCAGTGACGTAGGCCGAGCATGCCCCCGCGCAGCAGCGCCATCCCGTACCTGGAGGAGAGCCAACGTGCCTCGTACCGTCAGGGACGTCGTCTTCGTCGACGGCGTCCGCACCCCGTTCGGCAAGGCGGGCCCGAAGGGCATCTACCACGAGACCCGCGCCGACGACCTCGTCGTGAAGGCGATCCGGGAGCTGCTGCGCCGCAACCCGGACCTGGACCCCAAGAAGATCGACGAGGTCGCCATCGCCGCGACCACGCAGATCGGCGACCAGGGCCTGACGCTGGGCCGCACGGCCGGCATCCTCGCGGGCCTGCCGCAGTCGGTCCCGGGCTACTCCATCGACCGCATGTGCGCCGGCGCGCTGACCGCCGTGACCGCCGTCGCGGGCGGTGTGGCCTTCGGTGCGTACGACGTCGCCCTCGCCGGCGGTGTCGAGCACATGGGCCGCCACCCCATGGGCGAGGGCGTCGACCCGAACCCGCGCTTCGTCTCCGAGAAGCTGGTCGACGAGTCCGCCCTGTTCATGGGCATGACCGCCGAGAACCTGCACGACCGGTACCCGACGATCACCAAGCTCCGCGCCGACGAGTACGCCGTGCGCTCGCAGGAGAAGGCCGCCAAGGCGTACGCCGACGGCAAGATCCAGCAGGACCTGGTCCCGATCTCGGTGCGCAACACCAACGAGGCGGCCGGTGAGACGGGCTGGGGCCTGGTCACCACCGACGAGCCGATGCGCCCGGGCACCACGCTGGAGAACCTGGCCGGCCTGAAGACCCCGTTCCGTACGCACGGCCGGGTCACCGCGGGCAACGCCGCCGGTCTCAACGACGGTGCCACCGCCGCGATCATCGCCTCCGAGGACTTCGCCCGGGAGAACAACCTCCCGGTCAAGATGCGCCTGGTCTCGTACTCCTTCGCGGGTGTCGAGCCGGAGGTCATGGGCTACGGCCCGATCCCGGCCACCGAGAAGGCCCTCGCCCAGGCCGGCCTGTCCATCGAGGACATAGGCCTGTTCGAGATCAACGAGGCCTTCGCGGTCCAGGTCCTCGCCTTCCTGGAGCACTACGGCATCGCCGACGACGACGCCCGCGTGAACCAGTACGGCGGCGCCATCGCCTTCGGTCACCCGCTCGCCTCCTCCGGCGTGCGCCTGATGACGCAGCTGGCCCGCCAGTTCGAGGAGCAGCCGCACGTCCGCTACGGCCTGACCACCATGTGCGTCGGCTTCGGCATGGGCGCCACGGTCATCTGGGAGAACCCGAACTTCAACGCCGAGGGAGACTCCAAGTGAGCACCACCGCTGAGCTCCTGAAGGGCGCGGCCGAGCTGTTCCCGGACGAGGTCGTCACGTCCGCGCACGTCCGTCACCTGGACCTGCCGTTCGGCGCCGGGCGCTTCGCGCTCATCACGCTGGACAACGGCTTCGACCACACCAAGCCGACCACCTTCGGCCCGCAGTCCCTCGCCAACCTGAACGCGGCGATCGACCAGGTCGAGCAGGAGGCCCTCGCGGGCTCCATCGTCGGCGCGGGCATCACCGGCAAGCCGTTCATCTTCGCGGTCGGCGCCGACCTCAAGGGCGTCGAGCTGCTGAAGAAGCACGACGAGGCGCTCGCCATCGGCAAGGGCGGCCACGACGTCTTCAAGCGTCTGTCCGCGCTGGCCGTCCCGACCTTCGCGTACTACAACGGCGCGGCGATGGGCGGCGGCGTCGAGGTCGGTCTGCACTGCTCGTACCGCACCGTCTCGAAGGCCATCCCGGCCTTCTCGCTGCCCGAGGTCTTCCTCGGCCTGGTTCCGGGCTGGGGCGGCTGCGCCATCCTCCCGAACCTGATCGGCGCAGAGCGCGCGGTCTCGGTCATCATCGAGAACTCGCTGAACCAGAACCGCCAGCTCAAGGGCAAGCAGGTCTTCGAGCTCGGGATCGCCGACGCGATCTTCGAGGGCGCGGACTTCCTGGAGCAGTCGCTCCTGTGGACCGCGAACGTCCTGAACGGCACCACCGAGGTCGTTCGCGCGGAGATCGACCGCGGCGAGGCCTGGGACGCGGCCGTCGCCAAGGGCCGCTTCATCGCGGACTCCAAGGTGCACGGCGCCGCTCCGGCCGCCTACCGCGCGCTGGACATCATCGCCGCGGCCAAGGACGGCGACCTGCAGGCCGGCTTCGACGCCGAGGACACGGCCCTGGCCGACCTCATCATGGGCGGCGAGCTGCGCTCGGGCATCTACGCCTTCAACCTGGTCCAGAAGCGCGGCAAGCGCCCGGCCGGCGCCCCGGACAAGAGCCTGGCGCGCCCGGTCACCAAGGTCGGCGTCGTCGGCGCGGGCCTGATGGCCTCGCAGCTGGCCCTGCTGTTCCTGCGCCGCCTCGAGGTGCCGGTGGTCCTCACCGACATCGACCAGGAGCGCGTGGACAAGGGCGTGGGCTACGTCCACGCCGAGATCCAGAAGCTGCTCGGCAAGGGCCGCATCAACCAGGACAAGGCCAACCGCCTGACCGCCCTGGTGACGGGTGTCCTGGACAAGGCCGAGGGCTTCGCGGACGCGGACTTCATCATCGAGGCCGTGTTCGAGGAGATGTCCGTCAAGCAGAAGGTGTTCGCGGAGGTCGAGGCGGTCGCCCCGGCGCACGCGATCCTCGCCACCAACACCTCCTCGCTGTCGGTGTCGGAGATGGCCTCGAAGCTCCAGCACCCGGAGCGCGTGGTCGGCTTCCACTTCTTCAACCCGGTCGCGATCCTGCCGCTGCTGGAGATCGTCCGCGGTGAGCAGACGGACGACGCCTCGCTGGCCACGGCCTTCGGTGTCGCCAAGAAGCTGAAGAAGACCGCGGTGCTGACGAAGGACGCCCCGGCGTTCGTCGTGAACCGCATCCTGACCCGCTTCATGGGCGAGATCCAGAACGTCATCGACGAGGGCACCCCGGTCGTCACGGCGGAGAAGGCCATCGAGCCGCTCGGCCTGCCGATGTCCCCGCTGGTGCTCCTGGAGCTCGTCGGCCCGGCCATCGGTCTGCATGTGTCCGAGACCCTGAACCGCGCCTTCCCGGAGCGCTTCACCGTCTCCCCGAACCTGGCTGCCGTCGTCAAGGCCGGCAAGCGCGGCTTCTACAAGTACGACTCCGGCAAGCCGGAGCTGGACCCCGAGGTCGCCGCCCTCCTGGTGCAGGGCGACTCCGTCCTGACGGAGGAGCAGGTCCGCGACCGCGTCCTGGACGCGGTGGCGCAGGAGATCGGCCTGATGCTGGAGGAGGGTGTCGTGGCCGAGGCCCAGGACATCGACCTCTGCCTCATCACGGGCGCCGGCTGGCCCTTCCACCTGGGCGGCATCACGCCGTACCTGGACCGTGAGGGTGTCTCGGAGCGCGTGAACGGCAAGAAGTTCCTGGCCCCGGGCGTCGCGAGCGTCCCGGCCTGAGGCCGTCGGCGGCCGGCATGACGCCGGCCGCCACCCGAACGGCGCCCGTCCTCCCCCGGAGGGCGGGCGCCGTTCGTCTTGCGGCCACCCGGTGTCCGGGATCCGTACGCCACCCCGGATAATCGGGGAATGTTCGAGCGCAACAGCAGTTCCGGCCGCTTTCCCAGGATCCCGACGGCGGTCGTGGTGACGGCGCTGTGCGCAGTGGTCGCCGCCCTCATCGGGGCGGCCGGATACGCCATGACCCGCGAGAAGGCGCCCTCGGCGCAGCAGGGGCCGGCGGTTCCGGCCCCTATGAAGCGGATCAACGTCCTGGACTGGAACATCTGCGGGGAGGCGGGCGGGCAGCGCGGGCAGCGCGGTTTCTGCCCCAACCGCAACCGGCCGGACCTGACCGTGGCCGAGATCAAGGCGATGGTCTCCGAGCGGCACGCCGACGTCGTCACCCTCCAGGAGGTCTGCGGCGGCGCACCGGGCAGCCACCTGGCCCTGCTGGAGGCCGCCCTCGAACCGGGCTGGACGGTGCTGCGCGCCCGCGGGACCCGGCCCGACGGGGCGTCGGAGTGCCGCGGCTCCCTCACCGGTGAGCTGGGCGTGGCGGTCGCGGTGCGCGGGAAAATCGTTTCGTCCACCGAAGGCAACACCCTCACGGACGACCCCGCCGAGAACTACGGCCAGGTCTCCCCGCTGCTGTGCGTCGACGTGGAGGGCTGGTCGCACCGGATCTGCACGATCCACCTGCTGCCCTCGAGCGACAAGCGGGGCGCCGATCAGGCCGCCCGGATCGCCGAGCGGATCTCGCCCGACGGGAAGCCGTACGTCCTGACCGGGGACTTCAACCGCAGCTCCAAGTCCCCCGAACTGGTCCCGCTGACCAGCACGCTGACGGAGTGCAAGCTCCTGACGCAGGAGGAGCAGACCACGCACCACTCCTGGGACGCCAAGGCCGGCAAGCACGTGTACCGGACCCTGGACCACATCTTCGTCAGCCGGGAACAGAACGGCACCAAGGCCTCCCTCTCGGGCTGCGGGATCGACCGCTCCCGGATGGACACCACCCCGAACGAGGAGGACATGCCGCCCAACGGCAAGTCCGACCACGCACCGGTCTACGCGACGGTGCGGATCAACCGCTAGGCCGTCCCTTCCCCTCCCGGAGGGACGGCCCCGGCCGGCGCCTGCCTCACCAGCGGCCCGCGAAGGGCATGTGGTCGCACTTCTCGTCGCACGGCACCCGGGACATCGTGGACTCGCGGATCCAGTGCCCTTCCGGGATGCCGTGCACGCGCAGGGTGTACTGGGCGGGCTTGGAGTGGATCGCACTGAAGATGGCCACGAACTCCAGCTCGTAGGTGCCCGGCCGCCAGTCGTGCTGGTGGGTGACCTTCCAGGTGCCGTCCTTCTGCACCGGGGCCGCGGCGATCAGCCGCTGCCCCTCCCGCACCATCACCTGCGAGACGCCGGGGACCGCGGTCCCCGAGAAGCGCGGCCGGGGCCCGCTGATGGTGCCCTGGCGGGGGCCGAGCACGACGGGGGGCTCGACGGTGTCCCACACCTGGAACGGCAGCTGGGCCAGGTCGGACAGGCCCTGGCCGGTGATGCCGACGGCCTGCACCAGACGGTCGCCCGCCTGCCACTTGACCGCCCGGCGCCAGGTCCACTTGCCTTCGGCGTTGACCCGGGTGCCGCCGATGTAGTGGCCCTGCTCGAAGAAGAGCAGGTACGAGGTGCCGGGCGCGGCCGTGCCCCAGAACTTCTGCATGGCGCTGACGGCCTGGCCGGGCTTCGGCCCGCTGAACACCGGGGCGGGCGCCGCCCCTCCGGGGCCCTGGAGGGCGCGCTCGGGCGACTCGACGGTGAACTCGGTCAGCACCGGCGGGTAGGCCGGGTTCTGTGCGACCGCCTCCGGGCTCACCAGCCCGTAGGGCAGGCCGCCGGTCTGGCCCATCCCGATGGCGATGACCCGGGCGACCTCGCGGGCGCCGAGCTCGTTGAAGTGGGAGGCGTCGATCAGCCCGTCGGGGTGGTTGGGGTGCTCGCCCGCATCGACCCAGCGGTAGTACTGGCGGGCCCGCTGGGGGCCCAGCTCGTGCAGCATCTGCGCGGTCAGCAGGTTCACGTCGATCAGCGGGGTGCCGGTCTCGGCGGCGACCTCCCGCACCACCTGCGGGTAGCCGTCGCGGGTGTCGGCGACCGACCCGTCGGCCTCGAAGACGCAGCGCACGGCCGGGGTGAGCAGCACGGGGACGGCGCCCTCGGTGCGGATCGCGGCCACGTAGAGGTGGAGGAACTCCCGCAGCTCCCGGTGGGTGTGGTAGAGCGCGGGCTTGTCGATGCGCTGCTCGACGCCGCCGAAGTCCACCAGCACCACGTCGCCCGGGCTCAGCAGGTTGAGCAGGCTCAGGAACTTCTCGGTGTAGTACGAGCGCGCCGTCATCGCGTCGCGCGCGTAGTTCTTCACCTCGACGTACTGCGTGAGGTAGTCGCCCAGGAACTGGCCCCATCCGGCGAACGGGGCCTCTTTCGGGGTCCGGGAGGCGGCCACGGAATTCCCGATGATGCACAGCTTGGTCACGACTTCTCCTCTGTCACGCTGATCTCTCCACGCATGCCGAAGTGCCCTACAGGGGCCACTCGGGCATCCGGCCGGCGTGGTAGCGCTGGTTCCGGGGCGCCCCGTACTCGAATTGGCTGGCGACCGGGAAGTAGCTGGGGAGGAAGGCGGCCAGGATCGCGTCCTGCTCCTCCTCCGGGACGTCTCCGTCGTGGTAGTCGTTCAGACAGAAGACGTCGTGCGGGCGGGCCGTCATCAGGCGGGTGAGCCGGGTGCGGTGCTCGCTCAGGCCGACGTTGACGAACCCGCAGGCGATGCGGCCCGGGATGCTCCGGCTCGTCTGGTAGGCGAAGTAGTGGTGCAGCGACGACGCGACGGACACGTCGCTGTGCGAGCGCAGCCGGCTGGCCGCGGTCTGCGCCATGACCTCGGGATAGGTCTGGTGCAGGTCGGCCATGACGCTGCGGCGCATCGGGTACGGCGCGTGCAGGAAGCCGTGCGTCAGGGCCTGCCCGAAGGAACCGGCGATCAGGGCGCGGTTGTTCTTGGCCGCGCTGATGTTGAAGTCGTCGTCGTGGCGGGTGGGGATCATCGGGATGGCGGTCGGCGACATGAAGTGCTTCGCCTGCCCGTTGCCCTCGAAGAAGAGGTTGGGCAGCACGGTGCGGCCCATGAAGAAGTCGTCGTTGAAGTACAGGAAGTGCTCGGCGAGGCCCTCGATGTTGTGGAGCTGGCTTTCGATGGCGTGCGAGTTGAAGGTCGGCAGCGCGCCGCGGTTGCCGAAGATCTCCGTGTGGTCGACGACGCGGACCCGGTGGTGGTTGGTGTCGAGCCAGGCCGGCACCTGCCGGTCGGTGACGATGTAGATGTTCCGGATCCACGGCGCGTACATGTCGATCGAGCGCAGCGAGTAGCGCAGCTCGTCGCGGCTGCGGAAGCGGGCGGCGCTGGCGGCGGCGTCGACCGTCTCCAGGCCGAGCCCGGACAGCACCTGGTTCTTGCGCTCCAGCCAGGCCACGTCGGAGCCGTCGACCCACGTGTAGACCGCGTCGATCGGGAAGTTGACGTCGGCGTGCAGGGGCTGCGCGAAGGGCTCGATGGTCGGGTAGGTGCGCCCGGCGAGGACCGTGGGGACGCGGTTCATGGAGTACTGGGAGATCCGGTCGCCGATGAGGGTGCGGGCGGGGGTCCGCACGAACTCCGGGTCCTCGGGGTCGGTCTCCCAGAAGGAGATGGTGCAGCCGTAGACGGCGCCCATGCGCAGGGTCCGCGAGGTGGTCACGACGCTCTGGTAGACGCGGACGCCGGTGCACTGGAGCTGCAGGTGGTCCTCGCAGAGCCCGGCGAGGACGGTGGTGATGGCGTCCTGGCGCTCGTTGAGGAACGCGGCGTAGACGGCTTCCTGCCGGTACGCCGATGCCAGGGCCTTCAGCACGCCCTCGCGGTAGGAGGCGTGGACGGCGATGGTCTTGCGCACCATGGTGTCGCGCGTGACGAGGTAGGGGACCCCGGCCGCTTCGAGGGCGTCGGCGGCCAGTGCCATGTTCGCCTGGACGACGTCGAACGGGGACTCGGAGTCGGTGACCCGGCAGAGCTGGCCGCCGTCGCGGACGAGTTCGCGGCGGCGCTTGGCGACCTGCTGTTCCAGCTGGCGCTGGTTGCCGGAGCGCGACTGGCTCGCGGGGGCGGGCGCGGCCGCGGTGGCCGCGCCCGTGAGTCCGCTGTGGACGGCGTGCAGGGCGAGCCGGTCGGCCTTGACGGCGTCGCGGCGGCCGCTCTCGCGGTGGCCCGCCAGCTCCTTGAAGAGCTTCTCCCACTGCGCGGTGATCTGCGGCGGGTCGAACCGGTGGATCGTGTGGGCGGCCTCGGCGCCCATCCGGTGGCGCAGCTGCTGGTCCTCGATGAGGCGGTTGAGCTGCAGGGCGAGGGCCTCGACGTCGCCGTGCGGGACCAGGATGCCCGAGCGGCCGTCCAGGATGATCTCGCTGGGCCCGTTGGGGCAGTCGTAGGAGAGCACGGGCACGCCCGCGGCCTGCGCCTCCATGAGGACGAGCGGGAAGGCCTCGTTGCGGGAGGTCATCAGCGCGATGCTGGCCTTGGCCCACTCCTCGGCGAGGTGCGGGGTGTTGCCGTTGAGCTGGATGCTGTCGTGCAGGCCGAGCTGGTTGATCTGGCGGCGCAGCACTCCGGCGAGCGGCCCGTCGCCGAAGATGCGCAGGACCCAGTCGGGGTGGCGGGGGGCGATCTGCGCCCAGGCGTTGATCGCGTGGTCGAGCTGCTTCTCGCCGACGAGCCGGCCGGCGGTGACGACCGTGCGGGTCTCCAGGGTGGAGCGCGGCCGGAACCCGGTGGGCAGGGCGTTGGGGATGACCTCGATGCGGGGCGCGCTGGCGCCGAGGGTCTCGGCGAACCAGTCACGGGTGCGGCCGCTGAGCACGGCGAGGGCGTCGAGGCGCGCCGAGTACTTCAGGAGCGGCTCGCCGCTGGTGCCGCGCAGCTCGGAGACGCGGTGCTCCTGGTGCACGGTGATGACCCGGCTGGGGGCGAGCTGGACCGCCAGCGCCATCAGGGCCGGAGTGGTCGTGATGAGGATGTCGGTGTCGGTGTGCTGGAGCGCGAGTTCGAGCTCGATGTCCGAGAGCCGGTTGAACGCTGCCTCCCAGGCGCGGTCGACCAGGTTGCTGGACTGCTTGGAGAGGACGGCGTACGTCTCGTCGCCCAGGTCCATCGAGCGCGTCGGGCGCGGCACGGGGCCGGTCTGGTCGATGAGGTAGTCGACGCGGACCCGCTCGTCGATCGGGAAGAACAGCTGGGGCTGGCTGCGGAAGATGCTGAGGACCCGTACGTCGTGGCGGGACGCCAGCTCGGCGGCCTGGTTGAAGACAGCTCGTTCGGTGCCTCCCACGGCGTCGGCAGTGGTCAGCAGAAAAGTGATCTTCATCAGGCTCTCCGCCCGGCTTCGGGCATACGGCTGCAGGTGACCCGGAGGTTGCCCGCGGGGGTGTAACGGGGGTGGACGATCATGGGCGGGAGGCCCCTGGGGGCCACGACGGCCTTGTTGATGCTGAAGACGCGCATCGGGTTGCGCACGTCGTGCAGCTGCCGGCCGATGCGCAGGGCGCGCGAGCCCTTCGAGGCGACGGACACGTCCCAGTGGTCGGTGGCGCGCGCCGGCGGCATCTCCTCCAGCGGTACGACGACCCGCCAGGCACCTCCGGGCAGCGGCTCCAGCGGGCGCTGGAGCCGGCGGCGG
This sequence comes from Streptomyces sp. NPDC085524, assembly GCF_044541755.1. NCBI lineage: Bacteria > Bacillati > Actinomycetota > Actinomycetes > Kitasatosporales > Streptomycetaceae > Streptomyces > Streptomyces sp. NPDC085524. The sequence continues at coordinate 90,218 of NZ_JBITTH010000018.1, read as the reverse complement.
GAGGCGGTGAACTCGGCCCAGGGCTCCTCGAGACGGGTGCCGAGCAGCCGGAAGTCGACGACCATCGAGGAGTGCGAGAGGTCGACGCGCACGACCTCGGCCAGCGGCTTGGGGTTCGAGGTGACCACGGTCAGGCTGCCGGCGACGGTGCGGCCGAGGCGGTGGCGCAGGCCGTCGACGGGCGAGGCGTGCATCGGCTTGGTCGGACCCTCGTAGGGCACGGGCGGCTCGACCAGCACGAGCTTGTACTTGCGGGTCTTGCGGCCGTCCTGGATCAGCAGCGTCGTCTTCCAGCGGCCGCTGGTGACGGGCAGGCCCCCGGGGCCGGCCCCGAGGAGGACGGCGGCGTCCATCAGCAGCCGGTCCTCGCGGTCCTCGTAGAGCCGCACCGTCGTGCGGAAGGAGCGCCGGCCGTGCTTCAGCTCCAGCTCCGCGGATTCCCCGAGCGGGGCCGAGTCGGGCAGCTCGGCGTGCAGGTTCATGGTGTGCCCGTCGAGCACCTGCGCGTACTGCAGCACTGCGGCCCGGCGGACGCGCCGGGGCAGGAAGACGTGCACCATCAGCCAGGAGCGGAGGGCGACGAGACGCGGGGCCAGCGCGGCCACGAACGACTCACGCGAACGCAGCAGCCTCTTGAGGTAATTCTTCATCGGTAGTGCGTGCTTCCCAGCTCGGCGGTGCGCCGGGTGGGAGTACCCACCCCGTCCGCCAGCTCGTAGGGGCTCGGTACGGGGAAATACGAGTCGAGGAACCGCTCGACCATGCGCGCCTGGGCGTCCTTGTCCTTGGGCGCAACGGTGTCGTTGATGCAGAAGGTGTCGAAGTCCCGGCGGGCCACGAGCCGGTCGAGGCGCTGCTGCGCCGCCTTGTCGCCGATGTCGATGTACACGTAGCGCAGGTCGCCGACCGTGGCGCGGGCCGAGTGGTACGAGTAGTAGTGGTGCAGCGAGGAGGCGATCGGCACGTCGTGCGGGGAGCGGAAGCGCGAGTGCTGGGTGGTCCAGTGGGCCTGCGCGTAGACGTGCTCGATCTCGGAGAGGACGCTGCGGCGCAATGCGTGCGGGGTGTGCTTCATCTTCTGGGAGATGAAGGTCCCGAACTGCTGGGCGATCAGGCCGCGGCTGTTCTTGCCGGCCGCGTTGACGGGCAGGTCCTGGGAGCTGACCCCGCCCGGCGGGATCAGCGCCTTGGACATGAAGAACTTCGACAGCCCGTTGGAGTGGAAGAAGTGTCCGGGGCGCACCGGGCGGCCGAAGAACACGTCGTCGTTGAGGTAGAGGAAGTGCTCCGACAGGTCGCGTATGTGGTGGAGCTGGCTCTCGATGGCGTGCGAGTTGAAGGTCGGCAGCGCCGCCGGGTCGGAGAAGATCTCGCGGTGGTCGACGACCCGCAGGCCCGGGTACTCGGTGTTGAGCCAGCCCGGTGCCTGGCCGGCGGTGACGAGGAAGATCTGGCGGATCCACGGCGCGTACTGGTGGATGGACCGCAGCGAGTAGCGCAGCTCGTCCCGGCTGGTGAAGCGTGCGTCGTTGGCCGCCTGCTCGTGCAGCGGGGCGGTCGCCCCGGAGGTGATGCCGCGGCGGGCCGCGTCCTTGCCGGCCCGCCAGACCGGGTCGGAGTCGTCCACCCAGGTGTAGACGACGTCGATCGGGAAGAGGTGGTCGGAGGGCAGCGGGGCGGTGAACTCGGCGAGGGTGCGCGCCTCCCCGCTCCAGTAGGGGGCGGGCACCGGGCTGAACAGCTGCTGCGGCGCCCAGGTGCGGGGGCCGTCCACGGGGACCTCGGTGACCACGCTGTTGGGCCGGGGCGCGACGAGGCGGCCGTCCGACTCCTCCCAGAACTCCAGGTCGACGCCGGACTCCTGCGCGAAGACCAGGTTCCCCGTCGGGTCGCAGACGATCCAGAACAGGCGCAGGACCTCACGGGAGCGGTTGCGGCGCCAGGTCTTGGCGGAGGCTCCCGGCCGGTACTGCCCGGAGCCCTCGGCCACGTAGCCGGGGTTGATCCCGAAGGCGTACTGGAGGACGTCCTCGACCTCGTCGCGCTGGGCGGCGGACACGGCGACGCACGGGTTGGGCTTGCCGGTGCCGCGGACGCAGAAGTGGTCGATGCCGGCTTCCTCGAGCATCCCGACGAGGAGGTGGAGGTTGCGGGCCTGTGCGGCCCATTCCGTGGCGCCGGCGACGACCATCGCGTGGACGTGCTTGCCCTGGACGCGGACGACGCGCAGGGAGGCGTCCTCGCTCGCACCGGCATGGTCCGCGTGGCCGCCCATGGCGCGTACGACGACGGCGGAGCGGGCGGAGTCGACGAGGGTCATGCTCTTCATGACACCGGTGCGCATGGGCTTGGGCACCGAGCGCACGATGCGTCTGCGGGCCTGGACGGGAACCAGCGAGCGGTAGCCCGCCACGAGATTACTGGCCTCTGGGTTGCTCACCACGTATCCGCATCCGTCCACATCGCAAGTGGTCACATCTGACCGGTCGCTCCGGACTCGGTATGCCGCGCCGCGGGCTTGCCCCCTCCTCCACGACCCCCCGGACGCTTATCGGATCTTCACACTTGTACTAACGGGTTGTCCATCTACTGTCCGCCGCCCGGACACCTCAACAGGCCCACAATTAGGACATGTTCAAGCTTTGGCAAATATCTTGTGAACAAGCTCACAAGATCCAGTCGGCGAATTCCGGCCACACAAGGTGGACGAAACGGAAAATCTGCGGATTTACACCTGAACCGCAGGATTCATGACCAGGCCGGGCTCGTCGCTCTGCCGCACGATGCGCAGCCCTCCGGCCGGGTCCACGGCGGCGATCACGACGCGCCCGTAGCCGTCGAGCGCCAGCGCCGGCGGGCAGACCGTGGCCTCGCCGGTCGGCGACCACCACACGCCCGCGCCCTCGTTCTCCGAGCCGCAGGCGGCCAGCATCACCTGGCCGTCGTACCCCCAGTGCGCGAGCACCGTGCAGTCGTACCCGTCGAGGACGGCCCGCACGGCAGCGAGCCGTCCCTCGGCCGGGGCACCGCCGAGGGGGATGATCCAGTCGCCCACGCGGTGGGCGAGGATGCCGCCGGTCTCGGCGTCGGTCCAGTAGTACGTGACCCGGCCCGGCGAGGTCTCCAGGGCCACGGCGCTGCCCGCGGCAGGGGCGATGCGGATGTTCGGGCGCCGCTCGACGTCGCCGTCCGGCACCGACTGCGTCCAGTGCATGGTGCGGCCGTTGTCCGCGGGGGCCAGCACCTCGATCAGCCCCGTGGAGGCGGTCACCGCGGCCAGGCCGTCGATCCCCCGCTGGCCCTGGAGGTTCTTCCACGACTCCCAGGCGCCCCGGCGGCCCTCCCGGCGCATCGACACACCGGCGCCGGCGTGCCGTACGAACAGGTACACCGCCCCGGACGCCGAGACCGTGCCGACCGGCGGACCCGCCACCGCGGCGCGCGCCGGGTCCTTGGAGGGGTTGCCGAGGGAGCGCCAGTCGGTGAGCGGGCGCCCCGTCTGGAACTGGGTCGCGTGGACGAAGTCCACGACCGGCGTCCCGTCGGCGCCGCGCGCGGTGCGGCGGCCCAGGATGTGCAGGTAGCAGTCGGCGCCCTGGACCACCGTGACGTGGCTGAGCTCGGGGGTCTCCACGAAGTCGGGGCCGGTCCACTTCGGTCCGCCCGGAGCCTCTTCCGTCCACCGCAGCAGACCGCCGCGGGTGCGGACGAAGGCCGTGAGCCGCCCGTCCTTGCCCAGGGCGAGCCAGCGCCCGTCGACGACGAATTCGCTCACCGTGCCGCGACCCTTCCCTAGACCTGTCCGAACGGCCCGGGGGCCACCGTCGAGCCGAATGATAGTGGGACGTCCGCACGCATGAATCAGGACATCAAATCGTACGCCCATCCCATTTACTGTCTATAATGCACGGCCAGCGCGGGCGCGCCGTCCCGGTCACGGATGCCGCGCCCCCAACGCCCGAGCCGACCAACACCATTGAGGACTCACCGGATGAGCCAGGACGTCATGACACCGGGCCGCGAGACTCCTCGCGACTCCTCCGAGGGCCGCGGACGCAAGCGTGTCCGGACCCGCGGACAGCGCGTCAGGCGGGTCGTCCTGCTGACCCTCGTCGTCCTCCTCCTCGCGGGCGCCGGCACCGGATGGTGGCTGTACAGCCACCTCGACGGCAACATCTCCAGCGTCGACCTCGACAAGGCGATCGGTGACAACCGCCCGCAGAAGGTGGTCGCCGGCGCGCAGAACGTCCTCGTGCTCGGATCCGACTCCCGGGCCGGCGCCAACGGCGACCTCGACCACGGCGATGTCAGCGGCGCCCGCTCCGACACCACGATGCTGATCCACATACCCGAGGGCCGCTCCAAGGCGACCGCGATCAGCATCCCCCGCGACACCCTGGTGACCCGGCCCGAGTGCAAGGACGAGGACGGCAAGGCAGTCCCGTCCCAGAAGCGCGTCATGTTCAACAGCATCTTCCCGGTGGCCGGTCCTGCCTGCGTGGTCAACACCGTGGAGCAGATGTCCGGCGTCCGCGTGGACCACTTCGTCGTGGTCGACTTCGCCGGCTTCAAGGGCCTGGTGGACGCCCTCGGCGGCGTGACCGTCAAGCTGGACAAGCCGATCAAGGGCGGGCTCAACCTGGAAGCGGGCGAGCACCGGCTGAACGGGACCGACTCGCTCAAGTTCGTCCGTACCCGGCACGGCTACGCCGACGGCAGCGACCTCGGCCGCATCAGCCTCCAGCAGACCTTCATGATGGGGCTGCTGAAGGAGATCAAGAACCAGGACGCGTTCGGCAACCCGGCGCGCCTCTACAAGCTCGCCGACGCCGGCACCAAGTCCCTGACCACCGACTCCGACCTCGCCTCCCTCACCGCGCTGGCCGACTTCGCCAAGAGCATGAAGGGCGTGGACCCGGACACGATGGAGACGATCATGCTGCCGGTCGCCTACGACAAGGTGGACAAGAACCGCGTGGTCGTCGCCGAGCCGCAGGCCACCCAGCTGTGGGACGCCCTGCGCAAGGACGAGAAGATCCCGGCCTCGGCGAAGGACTCCCCCGCCAAGGGCACCGGCTGACGGACCGTGCCCCCGCACACGGGGCCCGCGCACACGGAGCCGGCCGTACGGGTGAACCGTACGGCCGGCTTCTGCGTGGTGCGCGCGCACCGCTGCGCGGCTAGAACTTCGCTTCCTGGCCGGCCTTGCCGAGGCGGCTGTGGCTGCGTCCGTACAGGAAGTAGACGACGAAGCCGATCGCCATCCACACGGCGAAGCGGATCCACGTCTCGGCCGGCAGGTTGAGCATCAGCCAGAGCGAGGCCGCGATCGACAGGATGGGGATCACCGGCACCCACGGGCAACGGAACGCCCGGTGCAGGTCGGGGCGGGTCCGGCGCAGGATGATCACGCCGAGGGCCACGAGCACGAAGGCGAACAGCGTGCCGATGTTCACCAGTTCCGCGAGCTTCTCCAGGCTGGTGAAACCCGCCAGGACGGCGATGACCACACCGAGCAGGATGGTCGCCCGGTAGGGCGTGCGGTACTTGGGGTGGGTGACGGAGAAGGTGCGCGGCAGCAGTCCGTCACGGCTCATCGCGAAGAACACACGGGTCTGGCCCAGCAGCAGGATCATGCTGACGGTGATCAGGCCGACCACAGCACCGAGGCTGATCGCACCCGAGAAGAACGGCTGGTTCACCGATTTGAAGGCCTCGGCCAGCGGTGCGGTCGGTGACATCTCCGAGTACTTCTGCATGCCGGTGACCACCAGGGTCACCGCGACGTACAGGAAGGTGCAGATCAGCAGCGAACCGAGGATGCCGCGCGGCATGTCACGCTGGGGGTTCTTCGTCTCCTCGGCGGCGGTCGCCACCACGTCGAAGCCGATGAACGCGAAGAAGATGAGCGAGGCCGCGGTGAAGATGCCCATGACGCCGAAGTTGGTGGGCGCGTACCCGAACAGCAGCTGGACCAGCGGTGCGTGCAGGCCGTTGCCCGCCTCCTGCGGCTGGGCCGGCGGGATGAACGGGGAGTAGTTGTCGGCCTTGATGAAGAACAGGCCCGCGATGATGACGAGCAGCACCACGGCGACCTTGATGGCCACCACGATCGCGGTGATGCGGGCCGAGAGCTTCGTCCCGACGACCAGGATCGCGGTCAGGGCCAGGATCAGCAGGAAGGCCAGCAGGTCGAAGTGGCCTCCCGCGTCCGGGCCGGACAGCGCGGTGGGCAGGTCCCAGCCCAGGTTGGTGTGCATGAGATGGCGCATGTATCCGGACCAGCCGACCGCCACCACCGCGGTGCCCAGCGCGAATTCGAGCACCAGGTCCCAGCCGATGATCCAGGCGGGCAGCTCGCCGATCGAGGCGTACGAGAAGGTGTACGCCGAACCGGCCACCGGGACGGTGGACGCGAACTCTGCGTAGCAGAGCGCCGCGAGGGCGCAGACGATGCCGGCCGCCACGAACGACAGGGACGTGGCCGGACCGGCGTTGTTGCGGGCCGCGATGCCCGTGAGGACGAAGATGCCGGTGCCGATGATGACACCCACACCGAACACCGTCAGGTCCCAGGCGGAGAGCGACTTGCGGAGCGCGTGTTCCGGCTCCTCCGTGTCACGGATGGACTGCTCCACCGTCTTGGTGCGGAAGGGGCTGTTCATATCCCTGCTCACCGACACACCTCCGAACAGGTGTCGACGCACGCGAACGGGCCGGGAGGCCCACTCCTCCAGAGTGATCTCCCGGCCCGTGACGTGCAACCGCGCGGCGATCTAGTGGCCGCTTCCCGGTCGGCCCGGACTAGTCCACGGCCGCTGCCGGCTCGCTGTCGTAGCGGCCGTCCAGCTTGGCCACCAGGCCGGTGACCTGGCGCGCGATGTCCGGAGCGGTCAGCCCGATCTCGGCCATGACCTCCTTGCGGGTCGCGTGGTCGAGGAAGCGCTGCGGGATGCCGAAGTCGCGCAGCGGTACGTCGACCCCCGCGTCCCGCAGGGCCTGCGCGACGGCCGAGCCCACGCCGCCTGCGCGGCCGTTGTCCTCGACGGTGACGACCACGCGGTGGCGGTCCGCCAGGGGCGCCAGCGCCTCGTCCACCGGCTTGACCCAGCGGGGGTCGACCACGGTGCAGGAGATGCCCTGCCGGTCGAGCAGGCCGGCGATCTCGAGGCACATCGGGGCGAGTGCGCCGACCGAGACGAGCAGTACGTCCGGACGGGTGACCTCGGGCGCCGGGGCGCGCAGCACGTCCATGCCGCCGATCCGGCCGACGGCCGGGACGGCCGGGCCCACGACGCCCTTGGAGAAGCGCACCACGGTCGGCGCGTCCTTCACCAGGACGGCCTCGTTCAGCTGGGCGCGCAGCTGCTCGGCGTCGCGCGGGGCGGCGAGCCGCAGCCCCGGGACGACCTGGAGGATGGACATGTCCCACATGCCGTTGTGGGAGGCGCCGTCGGTGCCGGTGACCCCGGCGCGGTCCAGGACGAAGGTGACACCGCACTTGTGCAGGGCCACGTCCATCAGGACCTGGTCGAAGGCGCGGTTGAGGAAGGTGGCGTACACCGCGAACACCGGGTGGGCGCCGCCGGTCGCCAGGCCCGCCGCCGAAGTGGCGCCGTGCTGCTCGGCGATGCCGACGTCGAAGATGCGGTCGGGGTAGGCGTCCGCGAACTTCTTCAGGCCGACGGGCTGGAGCATGGCCGCGGTGATCGCGACGATGTCCTTGCGCTCCTTGCCGAGCTTGACCATCTCGTCGGCGAAGACGGAGGTCCAGCTGGCGGCGTCGGTGCTGACGGGCAGACCGGTGTCCGGGTGGATGACGCCGACCGCGTGGAAACGGTCCGCCTCGTCCTGGACGGCCGGCTCGTAGCCCCGGCCCTTCTGGGTGAGGCAGTGCACGATGACCGGGCCGCTGAAGCGCTTGGCGCGCTGCAGGGCGGACTCCAGCGCCTCGATGTCGTGGCCGTCGATGGGGCCGATGTACTTCAGGCCCAGGTCCTCGAACATGCCCTGCGGGGCGATGAAGTCCTTGAGGCCCTTCTTCGCGCCGTGCAGGGTCTCGTAGAGCGGCTTGCCCACGACCGGGGTGCGCTCCAGCAGGTCCTTGCCGCGGGCCAGGAAGCGCTCGTAGCCGTCCGTGGTGCGCAGGGTCGCCAGGTGGTTCGCGAGGCCGCCGATGGTGGGGCCGTACGAGCGCTCGTTGTCGTTGACCACGATGACGAGGGGGCGGTCCTTGGCGGCGGCGATGTTGTTCAGCGCCTCCCAGGCCATGCCGCCCGTCAGCGCGCCGTCTCCGATGACGGCGGCGACGTGGTGGTCCTCGCGGCCGAGCACCTCGTTGGCCTTGGCGATGCCGTCGGCCCAGCCGAGCACGGTGGAGGCGTGCGAGTTCTCGATCACGTCGTGGTCGGACTCGGCGCGCGAGGGGTAGCCGGAGAGGCCGCCCTTGGCGCGCAGGTTGCCGAAGTCCTGGCGGCCCGTGAGCAGCTTGTGGACGTAGGCCTGGTGGCCGGTGTCGAAGAGGACCTTGTCCTTGGGCGAGTCGAAGACCCGGTGCAGGGCGATCGTCAGTTCGACCACCCCGAGGTTGGGGCCGAGGTGCCCGCCGGTCTTGGAGACGGCGTCGACGAGGAAGGACCTGATCTCGGCGGCGAGCTGTTCGAGCTCCTCCTGGCTGAGCCGGTCCAGATCGCGCGGTCCCTTGATGCGGGTCAGCAGCACCCGTGCCTCCTTGCAGTTGCTTGCTGGTCTGTCGAGTCTAATGTTCCGCTCGCGGATGCGGTCATCGGGCCGTCCCGCCGGAGTCACACCTTTGTCATACATGGACGCACCTGCGTGAAGTCATACCTCACATACGGGCGTATACCCGCACAGACGTACGTACATATGTACGCACAGATGCCCGGCGCCACACGTGGTGGCACCGGGCATGTGCTGTCGGACGCGTCGGCGGGGTGGCCGTCAGGCGCGTCCGGCCGTCTTCTGGGTCTTGCGGGTGACCGAGTCGATGACCACGGTCGCCAGCAGCACCGCACCGGTGATCATGTACTGGATCGGAGTGGCGATGCCCTCCAGGGCCAGACCGTACTGGATCGAGACGATGACCATGACGCCGAGGAGGGCGTTCCAGGTGCGACCGCGGCCGCCGAAGAGGCTGGTGCCGCCGATGACGGCCGCCGCGATCACGTTCATCAGCAGGTCGCCGGCACCGGCGCTCTGGTTGGCCGCCGCGATCTTGGAAGCCCAGAACAGGCCGCCGATGGCGGCGAATGTGCTGGAGATCGCGAAGACCGTGATGCGGATCCGGGTGACGTTGATGCCCGCACGGCGGGAGGCCTCGACGCTGCCACCCAGTGCGAAAACGTTTCGCCCGAACGTCGTGCGGCGCAGCAGGAAGTCCGTGACGACCAGGGCCAGCAGGAAGAGCACCACCGCGAGCGGCAGGCCCTTGTACTGGTTGAACAGCACGGCGGGACCGAACGCGCACAGGGCGAGCAGGCCGGTGCGCAGCAGGATCTCGGCGAGCGGCCGGGAGGGCATCCCGGCGGCGTCGCGGCGCTTCGCGTCGAGGAAGGCCGCGAGGAAGTAGCCGGCCACCGCGAGCGCGGCCAGCCCGTAGGCGACGGCCACGTCAGAGAAGAAGTACGTGGTCAGCTGGCCGACCACGCCGTCGGAGTCGATGTTGATCGTGCCGTTGCTGCCGAGGATCTGCAGCATCGCGCCGAGCCAGAAGAGCAGGCCCGACAGGGTGACGGCGAAGGCCGGGGCGCCGACCTTGGCGAAGAAGAAGCCGTGGATGCAGCCGATCAGGGCGCCTCCGAGGACGGCCAGGAGAATGGCCAGCCATTCGTTCACGCCGTGGGTGACGGCGAGGACGGCGACGATCGCGCCCGAGACACCGCTGACCGAGCCGACCGAGAGGTCGATCTCACCGAGCAGCAGCACGAAGATGATGCCGATGGCGATCATGCCGGTGCCGGTCATCGTGATCGCGATGTTGGTCAGGTTCTCCGGGGAGAGGAAGTTCGAGTTCAGCCCCTGGAAGATCGACCAGATGATGATCAGGCCGATGACGACCGGGAGGGAGCCCAGGTCGCCGGCTTTCATCTTGTGCTTGAACTCGCCCCAGTAGCCGGCGAGGCCCTCTTCCCTGACGAGCAGGCGGGGGTCCACGGCCGGGATCGCGTCGTGCGCGGCCGCCGGGTTGACCGGGTCGATGTGCTCCTGCTGGTCGACGGGGCCCTTGCCCAGTGGACCGGTGGCAGGGTTCTGGGTGCTCACTTGCCGGCCTCCGAGGTGCGGGCCGCCCGGCGGGTCACGGCGTTGTCCGTGGCACCGGTGATGGCGGAGATGATCTCTTCCTGCGAGGTGTCGGCGACGTTGAAGACACCGTTGTTGCGGCCCAGCCGCAGGACCGCCACCTTGTCGGCGACGGCCTTCACATCGGCCATGTTGTGGCTGATGAGGATGACGGCGTGGCCGCGCTCACGCAGCCGCTCCACCAGGTCGAGCACCTGAGCGGTCTGCTCGACGCCGAGGGCGGCGGTGGGCTCGTCGAGGATGACGAGCTGGGGCTCGCCCAGCATGGAGCGGGCGATCGCCACGGTCTGGCGCTGACCGCCCGACAGCGAGGCGATGGGGATCCGGACACTGGGGATCCGGATGGACAGCGTGGTCAGGAGCTCGCGGGCGCGCCGCTCCATCTCCACCTCGTCGAGGACTCCGTACTTCTTGAGCTCCCGGCCGAGGAACAGGTTGCCGACGACATCGATGTTGTCGCACAGCGCCAGGTCCTGGTAGACCGTGGCGATGCCCAGGTTCTGGGCGTCGTGGGGCTTTCCGATGGAAACCGGTCGCCCCTCCCACTCGATGACTCCGTCATCGATGGGGTGCACGCCGGCGATCGTCTTGACCAGCGTGGACTTGCCGGCACCGTTGTCGCCGACCAGGGCGACCACTTCACCGGAGTGGATCTCGAGTTCTACGTCGGTCAGGGCCTGAACGGCGCCGAACCGCTTCGAGACCCCTCGCAACGCCAGCACGGGCGCAGCGGACACATGAACCATCTCCTTCGCCGCCTGACCGGCGGGGATGTCGTGCAGAAGAGCAGGAGCGGGGCGAATGGGGGAACGTTTCTGCCCGGCGCCCCGCCGGGTGGCGGGGAAAGGAGGGGCGGGGCGCCGGTCAGGTACGTGGGGCCGCCTCGTGCGGAGGCGGCGGGGGCCGCTACTTCAGGCCGATGGCGGCGCAGGCGGCCGCGTACTTGTCGGTGCAGATCTCGTCGACCGTGTAGACGCCGTCCTTGACGACGGTGTCCTTGATGTTGGCCTTGGTCAGCGAGACGACCGGGATCAGGACGGCCGCGACGCCCTTGGCGCTCGGGCTGTCGACCGTGGAGGTGCCGCCGGCCTTCTCGCCCTTGGCGAGGGCGACGGCCATCTTGGCGGCGGCCTCGGCCTCGGGGGCGTACGGCTTGTAGACGCTCATGAACTGCTCGCCCGCGACGATCCGCTGCACACCGGCGAGTTCGGCGTCCTGGCCGGTGACCGGCGGCAGGGGGGAGACGCCGGCGGCCTTGAGGGCGGTGATGATGCCGCCGGCCATGCCGTCGTTGGCGGAGTAGACGCCGATGACGTTCTCCTTGCCGAGGGCCGAGAGCGCGCCCGCCATGTTGGTGTTGGCGTTCTCCGGCTTCCACTCGACGGTGTCGTACTCCTTGCCGACGTTCACCTTGCCGTCGAGCTCGGAGTGCGCGCCCTTCTTGAACAGCGCGGCGTTCGGGTCGGTGACGGAACCGTTCATCATGACGATCTGGCCGGACTTGGCCTTGTCGCCCAGCGCCTCCAGGAGCGCCTTGCCCTGGACCTTGCCGACCTCTTCGTTGTCGAAGGAGGTGTAGGCGTCGATCGGGCCCTCGGCGAGGCGGTCGTAGGCGACGACCGGGATGCCGGCCTCCTTGGCCTTCTTGACCGAGCCGGCGATGGCCTTCGAGTCCACCGCGTCGACGATCAGGACGTCCACCTTGTTGGTGATCATCGTGTCGACCTGCGAGTTCTGCGTGGTCGCGTCCTGCTTGGCGTTGGCGTAGACGACCTCGCCCTTGCCGTTGGTCAGCGCCTTGACCTGCTTCTCGATGAGCGGCTTGTCGAACTTCTCGTAGCGCGCGGTCTGGTTCTCCGGCAGGAGCAGACCGACCTTGATCGCGTCACCCTTCGCGGCGCCGGAAGACTCCTTGGTCCCGCCTCCGGCCTCCTTTGCGCTGCCGCAGGCGGCGAGCGAGACGGCCATGGCACCGGCGGCGACGGCAACAGCGGTTCTGCGCATACGCGTGTTCATTACTTGAACCTCCCTGACGAGGCCGCAACACTGCGGCCGAGGTGGATGTGAGTCAACCCCGGCCGCGTTTTGCCGTCAAGGAGTGAATCCTTAACGAGATGACAACGGTGCCATCCGTTATCTACCTGAAGACAAGACGGCGGGAGCTCGCCCTCCACTTCCATGGTCCGACAAAAGCGTCGAATCGCCCATCTCGCTGAGCACGAGGGCCAGCGCGCCCAGCACCTCCGCACGGCCGCCCAGCGAGCCCGTGAGCACGGACAACTGGCGCGCGGCGCTCGGGATCGCGTACCTCCCCACTGATTCACGGATGGGGGCCAGTACGAGTTCACCCGCCTCGGCCAGGGACCCGCCCAGCACCACCCTGCTCGGGTTCAGGAGGTTGCACAGGCTGGCCACCCCGCTGCCGATGTGGCGGCCCACGTCCGTGATCACCCGGCGGCAGCCCGGGTCCCCTTCGCGGGCCAGCTCGACCACCCGCTCCATCGTCAACTCCGGTCCGTGCGTGCCCTGGAGGAGCGGCAGGACGTACCGCGCCGCGGCGAACGTCTCCAGGCAGCCGCGGTTCCCGCAGCGGCAGACCGGGCCCGATTCGTCGAGCGTGATGTGCCCGATCTCGCCCGCGGTGCCCCCCGGTCCGCGGTAGATCTGCCCGTTGATCACCAGGCCGGAGCCCACGCCGCTGGCGACCTTGATGTAGGCCAGGTCCTTCACTCCCCGCCCGCTCCCCCAAACGAGTTCACCGAGGGCTCCGAGGTTCGCGTCGTTGTCCACGTAGACCGGCACCCCGAGGCGGCGCGCGAGCTCCTCGCGGGGATTGATGCCCGCCCAGCCCGGCAGGATCGCGGTCGAGCCCAGGGTCCCGGACTCCACGTCGATGGGGCCGGGGACCCCGAGCCCCACGCCGATGACCTTCTCCAGGCCGACGCCTATGTCCGCGACCAGCCGCCCGACCAGCGATTCCGCGAGGTCGAAGCCGTGCGTCCAGGAGGCGTCGACGTCCAGCGGCTCCGTCTTCTCGGCGAGCACCTGGTGGGCGAGGTTGCCGACCGCCACCCGCAGGTGGGTGTGGCCGAAGTCGACGCCGATGACGATCCCCGCGTCGCCGCTGAGCGAGACGCTGCGCGCCCGCCGCCCGCCGGCCGAGGTGTCGGTGACCTCGACGGTCCCGCCGTCCTTCAGTTCCCGGACGATGTTGGAGACCGTGGCCGCCGACAGTCCGGTGGTGCGGGCGATCTCCGCCTGGGTCAGCGAACCCGAGAGCCGCACCGCCCGCACGACCCGTTCGAGATTCGCGCGATGCAGCGAGGACTGCGATCCGGGAGTCTGCACGACTCATCCACTCCTGCCCATAAGCGACGTCCAGCGTCGCCCCCCGGCCGGGAACCGTTGCGGCTTCGCGCCCCGAGACCCCGGCGTCTCTCCAACTTGTGAACCTTAAGTCGAGCCTTTGCGCATCGGCACGTCAAGAGGGTGACGCACCACGAAACGGCCGTTACTGGCCAAAAGGGGAGAGAACCGGCCGCTGTGATCGTGTTACGGTCGACGAGGCGCCGGTCCTCTGCGGCCTTTCCGGCCGGATCGGGCGCCACGTGTTGACGGCGCTATGCGAGGAGGTGTTCGGGATGAGTCCCGATCGAAGTCTTCGCTGCGCTCTCGTCCGCTGACCCCTCGTGATCGGCTGACCCTTCATCGAGCTGCGCACGGCCGCGGTACGCCGCGCTTCCGTGCTCTTCAGTATTCCCTCCGCATGCCCGGACTGTCCTGTCAGGCATGTGTCACCCGTGCCCGCCGGCGCTGACCTCGGCCTCCCGTGCCGCACCGCGCCGACCCATGACCACTCCACGTGACCGGCCGGCTCCACGCTGTCCGGACACCGTGGAGGGAGGTATTCGTCATGACCATGCTCACCCCCCGTACCCCGACGAAGCTCGCACCGCCGGGCCGGGCCCGCCGCGAGCGCAAGGCCGCCGAGCTGGAGTCCCGCACCCGGCTCGTCGGCGAGCGCCTCGCCGCGACCAGCGCCCGCCCGCGCACCCTGGTCCTCCAGGACGTGGACACGTCCCTGGACGGCCTCACCCACGCCGAGGCCGCACTGCGCCTCGAGCACCACGGCGCCAACACCGTCGCCCAGGAGCGCACCCCCCGCTGGTTCGTCCAGCTGGGGAAGGCGTACTGGAACCCCTTCATCGGCGTCCTGGTCTTCCTGGCCGCCGTCATGTACTGGCAGGACCCGGCCGATCCGGGCGTCGTCATCCTCTCCGTGATGGTGGGGATCAGCGGGCTGCTGCGCTTCTGGCAGGAGTACCGCTCGGGCCGGGCCGCCGACGCGCTGAAGAAGCTCGTCACCACCACCTGTGCGGTGCAGCGCCGGGCGGGCAGCGGATCCGCGCCCACGACCTTCGAGGTGCCGATGGACCAGGTGGTCCCGGGCGACGTGGTCAAGCTGGCCGCCGGGGACCTGATCCCGGCCGACCTGCGGCTGGTCGGCTCGAAGGACCTGATGGTCGGCCAGGCCGCCCTGTCCGGCGAGTCCCTGCCCGTCGCCAAGGCCGACACCCGCACGAACGACCTGGGACAGCAGGAGACCACGGACCCGGTCGAGGCCGACAACCTCTGCCTGATGGGGACCTCGGTCACCTCCGGCACCGCCACCGGCGTCGTCGTCGCCACCGGCTCCGACACCTGGTTCGGCTCGATGGCCGGCTCCCTCGTCGGGGAGCGCCCGCAGACCAACTTCGACAACGGCGTGCGCAAGGTCAGCTTCCTGCTGATCCGCTTCATGCTGGTCATGGTCCCGGTGGTCTTCATGGTCAACGGCCTGACCAAGGGCGACTGGAACGAGGCCTTCCTGTTCGGCATCGCCGTCGCCGTCGGGCTGACCCCCGAGATGCTGCCGATGGTCGTCTCCGCGAACCTGGCGCGCGGCGCGGTCGCCATGTCCAGGCGCAAGGTGGTCGTCAAGCGGCTGGGCGCCATCCAGAACCTGGGCGCGATGGACGTGCTCTGCACGGACAAGACCGGCACGCTCACCGAGGACCGGATCGTCCTCGACCGCTACCTGGACGTGCACGGCCACGAGGACGACGAGGTCCTGGAGTACGGCTACCTCAACGCGCACTTCCAGACGGGCCTGCGGAACCTGATGGACCAGGCGGTCATCGACCGCGTGGACGAGGCCGAGGAGGTTGTCGTCGACGCACGGTTCTCGATGGTCGACGAGATCCCCTTCGACTTCGCCCGGCGCCGGATGTCCGTCGTCCTCGACCGCAGGTCCCTGCTGGGCGACCGCGGCCGCCCCGAGCACGTCATGATCACCAAGGGTGCGGTCGAAGAGGTCCTGGAGCTCTGCACCCACATGCGGGACCGGGGCGAGACGGTCGAGCTGACCGAGCAGCTGCGGTGGCACGTCACCCGGATCGCCGAGGACAACAACCGCCGCGGCCTGCGGGTCCTCGCCGTCGCCACCCGTTCGGTCGACATCCCGCGCGACACCTACTCGGTCGCCGACGAGGACGGCCTGACCCTGGTCGGCTTCCTCGCCTTCCTCGACCCGCCGAAGGCCGACGCCGCCCGGGCCCTGCAGGGGCTCGCCGACAAGGGCATCGCGGTGAAGGTGGTCACCGGCGACAACGACCTCGTGGCCGCCCGGGTCTGCGCCGACGTCGGCATCGAGGTCGGACAGGTGGTGCTCGGCGCCGAGACCGACGGCCTCGACGACACGGAACTGCGCGGGCTGGCGGCCCGTACGACGGTCTTCGCCAAGGTCAACCCGGTCCAGAAGGCCCGGATCGTGCGGGCCCTGCAGGCCGACGGGCACACGGTCGGCTTCCTCGGGGACGGCATCAACGACGCGGCCGCGCTGCGCGACGCCGATGTCGGCATCTCGGTGGACACCGCCGTCGACATCGCCAAGGAGTCGGCCGACATCATCCTGCTGGAGAAGGACCTGACCGTCCTGGAGCAGGGTGTCCTCCAGGGCCGCACCACCTTCGGCAACACGATCAAGTACATCAAGATGACGGCGTCGTCGAACTTCGGCAATGTCTTCTCGGTGCTGGTGGCGAGCGCCTTCATCCCCTTCCAGCCGATGCTCGCGATCATGCTCCTGGTCCAGAACCTGGTCTACGACATCGCGCAGCTGGCGACCCCGTGGGACCGGATGGACGAGGAGTACCTCCGCAAGCCCCGCAACTGGGACGCCAAGGGCATCTTCCGCTTCATGGTCACCATCGGCCCCATCAGCTCGATCTTCGACATCGCGATGTTCGTGATCATGTGGAACGTCTTCGCCGCCGACAGCGAGGCGAGCCAGTCCCTCTTCCAGTCCGGCTGGTTCATCGAGGGCCTGCTCTCGCAGACCCTGATCGTCCACATGATCCGCACCCGGAAGATCCCCTTCATCCAGTCCCGCGCCTCCTGGCCGGTGATGGCGATGACCGTCCTCGCGGTGCTGACCGGGCTCTGGCTGCCGTTCTCACCGCTGGCCCCCACGCTGGGCTTCGTCGCCCTGCCGGCGGGCTACTTCCCGTGGCTGGTCGGCGTGCTCCTCGCGTACTGCACGCTGACCCAGCTCGTGAAGACCTGGTACATCCGCAGGTTCAACACCTGGCTCTGAGAATGAATTGAACGCGTTCAGCCCGGCTGGCAGTATGGGACCCGTACCGCTGCGAGCCGGGCCGGACGCTTGGTCCGCCGTGCCACGAGGGGGGTTGACCATGCCTCAGAGACGGTCGTACGGCCGGATGCTGGTGGTCTCGACCATGGTGGGCTGTCTGGAGGTCGCACTCGCCGTGGTGGTGGGCCTGCTGTACGTCCGGACGCAGCCGCCGCCGAACCATCCGGTCGACTGGACCGACGTCACGGCCGCCCTGGTCAACTTCATGATGATCGTCGCGGTGATCGCGTTCCTGCTGTCGCTGGTCTTCGTACTGCCGGCCGTCGCACTGGCCGACCTGATCGGCCGCCGGGTCGGCGGCCGCGAGTCGTGGTGGTGGGTGCCGCTGACCGTGGCGGCCGTCGCGGCGCCCCCGATCTGGGCCTTCGCGTCGTACAACCACGTGGAGACGCGGCCCGTGCTGGTCTTCTGGGCCGAGGCCACGGCATCGCTCTCCGCCGGGGCCCTGATCGCCCGGCCCCGGGTGAGGGGACTGGGCCGGCGGGTGGCGGTGTGGGGCACGGCGGTGGTCGCGGGGACGGGTCTGCTCGGCGCCCTCGGCCTCGCCGTCGGCCTCCTGCCCTCGTACGAACCGCCGGCGATCGGCCGGCAGGACGTACCGGGCACCTGGGTCGACCACACGAGCGGACGGCTGGTCTTCACCCCGGACGGCCGGGTCACGGCCGACGGCGTCGGCGAGCACGCCCCCGACGACGACCCGAGCGGCCCGTCGCGGCGGTGCTCGGGTTCCGGCACCTGGTCGTACGAGCCCGGTCACGACGCCCGGACCCAGGAGGTCCGGGTCCGCGTCCCGGAGTGCTCCTGGTCCGCGTGGACCGTCGGCGGCACCGCCCGGGAACCCCGGCTCCTCCGGGACTTCGGCCGTCCGGGGCCGGGCAAGGTGTACGAGCTGCGGAAGACCGCCGGCGGCTCCTGACGCGGGCCCTACTTCAGCGTCGCCGAGGTGAGGCCCGCCTGGATCTGGCGCTGGAAGGAGAGGTAGACCGCCAGCATCGGGATGATGGCGATGGTGGCTCCGGCGAACAGCACCGGCAGGTCCGTCTCGTAGCCCATCTGGTACTGGAGCTGGATCAGGCCCTGGGTGAGCATGTAGCGCTCGGGGTCCGAGCTCGACTGCGGCTGCATCAGCACGGCGGGCAGGATGTACTGGTTCCACTGGCCCAGGACGTTGAATATCCCGACGCTGATCAGGCCGGGCTTGGCCATCGGCAGCATCACCTGGAAGAAGATCCGGGTGTCGGAGGCCCCGTCGATGACGGCCGCCTCGTGGATCGCCGTCGGCAGCGTCCGGAAGAACGAGTGCATGAAGAAGACGGTGAAGGGCATCGAGTAGGCGACGTACACCAGGATCAGGCCCTGGTAGGTGTTCAGCATGTCGAAGCGCTTGACCATGAAGAAGAGCGGTACGAGCGCCAGGAACACCGGGAACATCGCCCCGCTGACGAAGAAGTAGTAGATGAGCCGGTTGCCCGTGAAGGGGTAGCGGGCCAGCACGTACGCGGCCATCGAGCCGAACAGCATGGTCAGCGGGACCGAGAACACCAGCACGATGAGGGTGTGGGCGAAGTAGCCGCCGATCCCCTTGGTCCAGGCCCGGCCGAAGGCGTCGAAGTGCCAGTTCGAGGGCCAGCTGAGGGCGGAGCCGCCGATCTGCGCGTCGGTCTTGAACGCGCCGAGGGCCAGCCAGATCAGCGGGAGCACGATCATTATCGCCCAGAGGACGAGGAAGCCGTGCGAGAAGACGTTGAGGACCACGCCCTCGGAGCGGCGTCCGTCCCGCTCCTTCGCCCGTCCGGGTCCGCCGGACCGCTCCGCGGCCGATTCGCCCGGAGCCTTGATCACTGTGGTCATGGAGGTCTCCCGCTCAGAACTCGATGCGCTCGCGGCGGGTGGCGCGCAGCGTGGTGATGGAGAGGATCATGGTCAGCAGCAGCATGACCACGCCCATGGCGCAGGCGTAGCCGCTCTTGCCGAAGTACAGGAAGTTGCGCATCAGCACCGTCGACATGACCTCGCTGTGGTGGTCGGGTCCGCCGCCGAACTGGCCCGAGGTCATGGTCGACACCAGGACGAACATGTCCATCGCGGCGATGCCCAGGTAGACCGCGGAGGTCTGCACAGAGTCCCACAGCAGGGGCAGCGTGACCTTGAAGAAGGTCTGGGCGCGTCCGGCGCCGTCGAGCAGTGCGGCCTCGTAGATGTCCCTGGGCACGGACTGCATGGCCGCGGAGAACAGGACGAGGTAGAAGCCGACGCCGTGCCAGACGACGACGAGCAGCAGGCACCACAGGACGAAGTCCGGCTCGTTGAGCCATTCGACGGGGTGCTGCGGGGAGATCAGGCCGAGCTTGACGAGGAAGCCGTTGAGCAGGCCGCCCTCGTCGCTGCGGTAGATCGCCCCGAACAGCACGGCGAGGATGGCGAGCGAGAGGACCTGCGGGAAGAAGTAGACGACCTTGTAGAGGCGCGATCCGGCGACCCCCTGGACCCCGCCGGCCCCGCCCCGCCCTCCCGCGTTCACCATGAAGGCGAAGAAGAGGGCGAGCAGGATGGTGATCACGGGGACGAACACCACGAGCAGCAGGTTGTGCCAGAGCGCGCCGCGGAAGACCTCGTCGTCCAGCAGGGCCGAGTAGTTGTCCAGGCCGACGAAGTCGAACGTCGGTGACTGACCGGACCAGTTGGTGAAGGAGTAGCCGAACGTCTGTACGTACGGCCAGATGACGAAGGTCAGGTACAGCGCGAGGGGTGCGAAGAGGAAGGCGGCGATGAAGCCGCCCTTCCTTCTCCCCTGGGCTACATGGCTCATGGTGTCCGTCCCCTGGGTGGTCAGCTGCGCTTGTTGTTCTTGGCGTTCGGGTCCTTGGCCGCCTTGTCTACCGCAGCCTGGGCCCGCTTGATCCATTCCTTGGGCTGGATCCGCTGGGCCATCAGCTCATTGGACGCGTTCTGGATCTCGGTGTCCATCTCGCTGTACCAGTCGGGGTAGCGGTAGCTGAAGGTGTTGCTCCCGGCGGCCTTGAGCGCCTCCACCGCGGACTGGGTGCCCGGCCGGAGCTTGACGCTCGGGTCCACGCCGTCCTTGACGACCGTGAGGGAGTTGGCCTGCTGGGCGAAGATCGTCGACCACTCGCGGGACAGCATCGAGCGGAGGAACTCCAGGCCGGCGGCCTTGTTGGCGGCCTTCTCCGGGACGATGAAGGGCTCGTCCACGCCGGCCCGGATGGCCTCGAGCGGCAGCTTGCTGTCGGCGAGCACCGGGACCGGCAGGAACTTCATGTCGAAGTCGTCCGGGGTCTGCTTGAGCTGCTCGTTCTCCAGCCAGGAGCCGGAGGGGATGAAGGCGGCCTTGTACTGGTTCCAGGCGGTCTGGGACTCCGTGTGGGTCAGGCCGTTGGTGCCCGGCATCAGCAGGCCCTTCTCGACCACCTCGTAGACGGCCTCGACCGCGGCGAGGGCGGCCGCGTTGCCCTCGAAGGCGTTGGGCTCGAGGTTGTCGATCGCCTTGACGGCGTCCATGCCGCCCTTCTTGGCGATGAGGTCCATGATGACGACGTTGATGTAGTACGGGTACTTGCCCTGGTGGGCGAGGCCGCCGATGCCCGCCTCCTTGGCCTTGGTGCAGACGGCGAGGAACTCGTCCCAGGTCTTCGGCGGCGCCCAGCCCTTCTCCTTGAAGAGCTTGCCCGAGTACCAGAAGCCGAACACGGCGTACACGTACTTGAGGACGACGTACTTGCCGCCCAGCATGCCCTGGTCGACGGCCCCGTCCACCAGGGTGTCGCGCACCTTCTTGGTCGGGTCGTCGAGGGAGGGCGCGTCGAGCACCGCGTTGAGGTCGGCGAGCTGGCCGCCCTTGGCGAGCACGTCCAGGGGGATCTTCTGGGCACCGGAGTCGTCGACGACGTCCGGCGGGTTGCCGCCGTTGAAGCGGGGCTGGAGCTTGGCGGTGATCTCCTGGGTGCCCAGGTGGGAGCTGGTGGTGCCCCACTTCTTGTCGAAGGCGGCCTCCCAGGCCTTCGCGTAGTCGTCGCCGAACCCGCCCTTGAAGACGACCACGTCCACCTTGCTGCCCTTGGCCAGACCGAAGGGGTTCTCCTTGGAGACGACGCCCTTGTCCGGGCCCTTCGTGGACTCCTCGCCGCCGGAGGCGCAGGCGGACAGGAAGCTCATCGTCGGCACCGTGATAAGTCCGAGTGCTGCGGAACGCTTGATCAGATCGCGGCGTCCGAGGCCTTCACCCGTGGATCCCATGCTCATGTCCTCGCCTTCGTCAGAAGTGTGAAGGAGGCCGGAAGTCACGGCGGTTGCCGTGCATGCGGACATCGCCGCAGGTCCCCGCCCATCCCCCGGGTCCGGGCCGCTCGTCTCGCGGTGATCCGGACGCGCACAGGTATAGTCCACTTCCGCTCGTGTGAGCAAGATCATGCACACGTATGGCCGTCGGCTTTTCCGAGTTGAGACCTGTCCGTCATCTGGACCGGCCGCGGCACAAGCGGAAGGGCCGTACCCCCTTGACGGGGATACGGCCCTTTTGGCGCCGCTCTGCTCTGCGGTGACTAGCCGCGGATGAGGTTGCGGAGCACGTACTGCATGATGCCGCCGTTGCGGTAGTAGTCCGCCTCACCGGGGGTGTCGATGCGGACGACCGCGTCGAAGGAGACACCGGTGTCGGTGGTCACCTTGACCGTGCGCGGGGTGGTGCCGTTGTTCAGCTCCTCCACACCGGTGAAGGAGAAGGTCTCCTCGCCGGTGAGGCCCAGGGAGGCCGCGGTGGCGCCCTCGGGGAACTGCAGGGGCAGGACGCCCATGCCGATCAGGTTGGAGCGGTGGATGCGCTCGTAGGACTCGGCGATGACGGCCTTGACGCCGAGCAGCGCGGTGCCCTTGGCCGCCCAGTCGCGGGAGGAGCCGGAGCCGTACTCCTTGCCCGCCAGGATGACCAGCGGGATGCCGGCGGCCTGGTAGTTCTGGGAGGCGTCGTAGATGAAGGAGACCGGCGCGCCCTCGACGGTGAAGTCGCGGGTGAAGCCGCCCTCGGTGCCCGGCGCGATCTGGTTGCGCAGGCGGATGTTGGCGAACGTACCGCGGATCATGACCTCGTGGTTGCCGCGGCGGGAACCGTACGAGTTGAAGTCGCGGCGCTCGACGCCGTGCTCGGTGAGGTACTTGCCGGCCGGGGTGTCGGCCTTGATCGCACCGGCCGGGGAGATGTGGTCGGTGGTGACCGAGTCGCCCAGCTTCGCCAGCACGCGCGCGCCGGCGATGTCGGAGACCGGGGTGGTCTCCATCGTCATGCCCTCGAAGTAAGGGGGCTTGCGGACGTAGGTGGACTGCGGGTCCCACTCGAAGGTGTTGCCGGTCGGGATCGACAGCGCCTGCCACTGGGCGTCGCCCGCGAAGACGTCCTGGTAGGACTTCGAGAACATGTCCTCGCCGATGGCGTTCGCCACGACGTCGTTGACCTCGGCCTCGGAGGGCCAGATGTCCTTCAGGAAGACCGGGTTGCCCTCGGTGTCGGTGCCGATGGCGTCCGTGGTGATGTCCACCTTCATGGAGCCCGCGATGGCGTACGCGACGACCAGCGGCGGGGAGGCCAGGTAGTTCATCTTGACGTCGGGGTTGATCCGGCCCTCGAAGTTGCGGTTGCCGGAGAGCACCGAGGTGACCGCGAGGTCGTGCTCGTTGATCGCCTTCGAGATCTCCTCGTCCAGCGGACCGGAGTTGCCGATGCAGGTGGTGCAGCCGTACCCGACGAGGTTGAAGCCCATCTTGTCGAGGTACGGGGTCAGGCCGGCCTTGTCGAAGTAGTCGGTGACGACCTTCGAGCCCGGGGCCAGGGTGGTCTTGACCCACGGCTTGCGGGTCAGACCCTTCTCGACCGCCTTCTTGGCCACGAGCGCCGCGGCGACCATGACGTAGGGGTTCGAGGTGTTGGTGCAGGAGGTGATCGCGGCGACGGTGACGGCGCCGTGGTCGATCTCGAAGGAGGTGCCGTCGGCCAGGGTGACCTGGGTCGGGCGGGTCGGCACGCCGTTGGTGGCGGCCGGGGCGTCGGAGGCCGGGAAGGACTCCTTGCCCGCCTCGTCGTCGTCCTCGACGTAGTTGCGCACGTCCTGGGCGAACTGCTCGGCGGCGTTGGCGAGGACGATGCGGTCCTGCGGGCGCTTCGGGCCGGCGATGGAGGGGACGACCGTGGAGAGGTCGAGCTCCAGCTTCTCGGAGAAGTCCGGCTCGGCGGCCGGGTCCAGCCACAGGCCCTGCTCCTTGGCGTACGCCTCGACGAGGGCGACCTGCTGGGCGTCGCGGCCCGTCAGGCGCAGGTACTTCAGCGTCTCGTCGTCGATCGGGAAGATCGCGGCGGTGGAGCCGAACTCCGGCGACATGTTGCCGATGGTGGCGCGGTTCGCGAGGGAGGTGGCGGCGACGCCCTCACCGTAGAACTCGACGAACTTGCCGACGACGCCGTGCTTGCGCAGCATCTCGGTGATGGTGAGCACCAGATCGGTGGCGGTGGTGCCGGTGGGCAGCTCGCCGGTCAGCTTGAAGCCGACGACGCGCGGGATCAGCATGGAGACCGGCTGGCCGAGCATCGCGGCCTCGGCCTCGATGCCGCCGACGCCCCAGCCCAGCACGCCGAGGCCGTTGACCATGGTGGTGTGCGAGTCGGTGCCGACGAGGGTGTCGGGGTACGCCTGGCCACCCCGGACCATGACGGTACGGGCCAGGTGCTCGATGTTGACCTGGTGGACGATGCCGGTGCCCGGGGGGACGACCTTGAAGTCGTCGAAGGCGGTCTGGCCCCAGCGCAGGAACTGGTAGCGCTCCTTGTTGCGGCCGTACTCCAGCTCCACGTTCTGGGCGAACGCGTCGGCCGTGCCGAACTTGTCGGCGATGACCGAGTGGTCGATGACCATCTCGGCGGGCGAGAGCGGGTTGATCTTCGCCGGGTCGCCGCCGAGGGCCTTCACTGCCTCACGCATGGTGGCGAGGTCCACGACGCAGGGGACGCCGGTGAAGTCCTGCATGATCACGCGGGCCGGCGTGAACTGGATCTCCTGGCTGGGCTGTGCCTGGGAGTCCCAGCCGCCGAGCGCCCGGATGTGGTCGGCGGTGATGTTCGCGCCGTCCTCGGTGCGGAGCAGGTTCTCCAGCAGGACCTTCAGGCTGTAGGGAAGGCGCGCGGCGCCCTCGACCTTGTCCAGCCGGAAGATCTCGTACGACTCGTCGCCCACCTGCAGCGTGCTGCGGGCGTCGAAGCTGTTCGCCGACACGACAGTCTCCTTCATGCATGAATTCGCGCGTAATTACCGCATCCTGCCGCCACGCCCCTTGGCCAATCCGCTAAGGTAAGGCTAAGTTAGGTAACCCTTACCAGCGGGGGCGGCTGCGGTTCGCCTTCGGCAGATATCTCGATGTCGAGATAACTCTAGTACATGTCCGGGGGCAGGGACGAGGCGCGCACCCGCAGGCCCGCCGGGGCGGTCAGCCGAGCGGCCGCTTCCGCTTGCCCCGATTCCACCGGCGCGACCGGCGCGGACACCGCCGGTACCCCGGTCCGCTCCGGGTTCGGGGTGACGGTGGTCACGGGCGGACCGGCCTCCCCGTACGCCGGAACCCGGCCCGCGCAGGCCGGCAGGAGGTCCCCGGTATGCGGGTCCCGCGGCACGCGGTGTCGGCGTTGGTGGGTCCTGGCACGCGGGTCATCGTACGGATTCCGTCGTCCGGGGTGGGTTCCGGTCAGGGAATTGACCGAAGAGTGTCCTGGCCGCGTCCGGGGTCACGGCGCCCCCGGCGGGCGGACGGGTGGTGCGCGAAGCGGAGTCCGCGGGGGGGCGGCCGGCTTCGGCGAGGTCCTCAGCCGAGGAGGTCGTGCCGCTTCGCCCAGGAGTTGACCGCGGCGGCGATCTCCTCGGGCCGGTCCTCCGGGCAGAGGTGGGCGGCCCGGCCGCAGTACTCGGTCTCCAGCGCGGAGATGTTCTCCTCGCACCACGCGATGTGCTCGGGGCCGACCATCAGCACGGGCCCGCCGTCGAAGGTGAGGAGCAGCTTGGGCACCTCCGGGCTGGCGGCCAGCCAGGCGTCGTACCGCTCGACCACGGCGACCACGTCCGCCGGGTCGCCGTCGATCGGCAGGGAGCGGGCCCAGCGGAGCATGGGGAGCCGGCTCTCGGGGGTCGGGTAAGGGGCGGCGTAGACGGCGTGGTCGGCCTCGCCCAGCGGGTTCATCATCGTCTTGCCGATGCTGTCCTCGATGAAGAGGTTCCGCTCCAGGACCATCTCCTCCCCCACACCCGGGGTGCGTATCGCCTCGAACCGGGCGCGCCCCTCGGGCGAGTACTCGGTCCAGCTCATCGGCCGCAGGATCGTCTCCATGAAGGCGGTCCCGAGGATCCGCTCCGGGTGCCGGGCGGCCCAGTCGAAGGCGAGCGCCCCGCCCCAGTCCTGGCCGACCAGCACGACCCGGTCCAGCCCGAGGGCTTCGAACCAGGCGTCCAGGTAGCGGGCGTGGTCCTCGAAGCGGTACTCGCCGCCGGGCTTGCCCGAGCGGCCCATGCCGATGAGGTCCGGGGCGAGGATGCGGACCGGCCCCTCGATCCGGGGCAGTACGCCCCGCCACAGGTGGGAGGAGGTGGGGTTGCCGTGCAGGAAGACGAACGGAACGCCTTCGGGGTTGCCCGCCTCCTCGTAGTACATCGTCGAGTCGAGCACGCCGATCGTGGCCATGGGAGGCCCCTTCCAGTATTCGTTCGGGCGACTAACGTTTGTGACACGAACGAATGTAAACCGTTAGTGGGACCAACGCAAGGGCTACCATCGCCCCATGACCACGCACGAGAACGAGGCCGTCCCGGCGCGCCTGCGCAAGCTGCCCAGCCGACTGCTCGCCCAGGCCTCGGCGCAGGCGCAGCGGCTGGTGACGGAAAGCCTCGGCAGTGCAGATGCACACAAATGGCATTACGCGGCACTGGTCGCCCTGGAGGAGTCCGGGCCGGTGAGCCAGGCGGCGTTGAGCACCCGTACCGGCATCCACCGCAGCGACCTCGTCGCCGTCATCAACGAGCTCGCCGAGCGCGCCCTGGTCGAGCGGACCCCCGACCCCGCGGACCGGCGGCGCAACGTCATCACCCTCACGCCGCTCGGCCGGCGCCGGCTCCGCAAGCTGGAACACCTGCTCGACGCCACCCAGGAGGAGTTCCTCTCCCCCCTGTCCGCACCGGAGCGGGAGCAACTCGTCCGGCTCCTCGGCCGCCTCGTCGAGCATCACGCCATGAGCGGCCCCACTATGGGACCTGACAGTCAATAACACCCAAATGCCACACCCGTCGCGATCAACATCTCATATCTGAGATACGGTGCACCCATGGCAGACGATTACCTCGTACGCATCGGCAAGCTCATCCGTGACGCCCGGCAACACCGCGGCTGGACGCAGAGTCAACTCGCAGACGCCCTGGGCACGAGCCAGAGCGCCGTGAACCGGATCGAGCGCGGCAACCAGAACATCAGCCTTGAGATGATCGCCCGCATCGGCGAGGCGCTCGACAGTGAAATCGTCTCCCTCGGCTACGCCGGCCCGATGCACCTGAGGGTCGTCGGCGGTCGGCGCCTCTCCGGCGCCATCGACGTCAAGACGAGCAAGAACGCGTGCGTCGCCCTGCTGTGCGCCTCGCTGCTCAACAAGGGCCGTACGGTGCTGCGCCGCGTGGCCCGCATCGAGGAGGTCTACCGCCTCCTGGAGGTCCTGAACTCCATCGGGGTGCGCACCCGCTGGATCAACGACGGCGTGGACCTGGAGCTCGTCCCGCCGGCCCGCCTCGACATGGACGCGATCGACGCGGACGCGGCCCGCCGCACCCGCAGCATCATCATGTTCCTCGGCCCCCTGCTCCACCGCATGGACCGCTTCCGCCTGCCCTACGCCGGCGGCTGCGACCTCGGTACCCGCACCATCGAGCCGCACATGATCGCCCTGCGCCGCTTCGGCCTGGACATCACGGCGACCGAGGGCATCTACCACGCCAAGGTCGAGCCCGGCGTCAGCCCCGGCCGCCCGATCGTCCTGACCGAGCGCGGGGACACGGTCACCGAGAACGCGCTGCTGGCTGCGGCCCGCCACGACGGCGTCACCGTCATCCGCAACGCCTCCTCCAACTACATGGTCCAGGACCTGTGCTTCTTCCTGGAGGCGCTGGGCGTGAAGGTCGAGGGCATCGGCACGACCACCCTCACCGTCCACGGCATCCCGAACATCGACGTGGACGTCGACTACTCCCCCTCCGAGGACCCGGTCGAGGCGATGAGCCTGCTGGCCGCCGCGGTGGTCACGGAGTCCGAACTCACCATCCGCCGGGTCCCGATCGAGTTCATGGAGATCGAGCTCGCGGTCCTGGAGGAGATGGGCCTGGACCACGACCGCTCGGCGGAGTACAACGCGGACAACGGCCGCACCCGCCTGGTCGACCTCACGGTCCGCCCTTCGAAGCTCGAAGCCCCGATCGACAAGATCCACCCGATGCCGTTCCCCGGGCTGAACATCGACAACGTGCCGTTCTTCGCGGCCATCGCCGCCGTGGCCCAGGGCCAGACCCTCATCCACGACTGGGTGTACGACAACCGCGCCATCTACCTCACCGACCTGAACCGCCTGGGCGGCCGCCTCCAGCTCCTGGACCCGCACCGGGTCCTGGTCGAAGGCCCCACCCGCTGGCGCGCGGCGGAAATGATGTGCCCGCCGGCCCTGCGCCCTGCGGTGGTCGTCCTCCTGGCGATGATGGCGGCCGAGGGCACCTCGGTGCTCCGCAACGTCTACGTGATCAACCGCGGCTACGAGGAACTGGCCGAGCGCCTCAACTCGGTGGGCGCACAGATCGAGATCTTCAGGGACATCTAGGCAGTCGGACCCACCGTCGCCCGACCCCCCGCACCGCTTACGGTGCAGAAGGGCCGTGATGGTGGAGCCCCGGCGAAGCTGACGACAGCCGTACGACCGGACCCCGCAGGGCCTGGGCCCCGTCACTCCACGCGGAGGGTGGCGGGGCCCCGGTGTTTTCCCGTCCGTTCGTCCGAATGCGGTGCCGGAAGGCCGATGCCGGTACGTCCGGGCGCGACGCCAACGGCCGCACGATCCGCTGCCGTCCCGACAGCAGCGCGGGCCAGCGCTGGGGCTGTTGGTCCGGAGCTCTCGCCCGCCGGGGGCGGAGGGGTGATGACGTATCAATCATGACAGGTCAGAAGGGTTTTTCGTAGGACGAACGGCATAGTCGTTTGCCCTGGTGCGACCCCCCTTGCGGCTTTCAGAATCGGCGTCATGAATCACACGGGGAACATCAGTCATGACGAGGTCCTGCGAGCCCGGGTCGCCCTCCTCGGGTCCGGGACGCTGCCGATCCGGCATCAGGTGGCCGCCTACCGCACCCTCGTGCAGGTCAGTCCGCTCGCCTATCTGCCCCTGCTCGCGCCGGCCCTGTACGACTACAGCCGCATGGAGTTCGCCCACCGGCCGGAGATAGCACTGGCCCTGCGGGCCGAAGGCGTCGCCGCCGCGCGGCGGATGTGCGGGATGGAGGCGGGCTGGGAGCAGCTGCTCGTCGGGGCGCTGGGCCGCTACCGGGAGCAGCTTGAGGTGATGGGGCGGGGAGAGGAACTCGCCTCCGTGGAGGCCGAGATGGGGGAGATCGCCCGCGGTGGGAGGTGAGGGCCGTGGCCGGTATTCGGCCTCACGGGGGACGGCACTCGCCACGCACGGCGGGGGACGGCAGAATCGGGGCTTCGGTACGGACGAGGGGGCGGCCATGGCAGTGGGTACGAAGGAAACGCAAGCCGGCGGGGAGATTCCCGTGCTGGCGGGGGTGCCCGTGGTCGGGTCGCTCTTCGATCTGAAGTCGGATGCGCTGGGCACCTACCTGCGGGCGCAGCGGGAGCACGGGGACGTCGTACGGGTGAGCGTCGGCCCGCCCGGGCTGCGCGCCGAGCTGACTTGCGTCTTCTCGGCGGAGGGCGCCCAGCAGGTGCTCGCCACGCAGTCGGCCAACTTCCGCAAGGACAACCCCTTCTACCAGGAGATCCGGGAGTCCTTCGGCAACGGACTGCTGACCAGCCAGGACGAGGACTACCTGCGCCAGCGCCGCCTGGTCCAGCCGCTGTTCACCAAGCGGCGGGTGGACGGTTACGCCGGGGCCGTCGCCGCCGAGACCGCGTCGGTGATAGAGGCGTGGAAGGAGGCCGCCGACGGAGTCGTCGACGTGTCGGAGGAGATGATGCACCTCGCGCTGCGCGCGGTCGCCAGGATCCTCTTCGGCACCGACGTCGAGGCCACCGTCGACGTCGTGGACCGGTGTTTTCCGGTCATCACCGATTACGTGCTGCGCCGCGGCTACTCCCCCGTCAACATCCCGCGCGCCTGGCCCAGCCCCGGCAACCGGCGGGCGGCCTCGGCGATGGACGAGCTGTACGGGGTCTGCGACGAGATCATCTCCGGGCGGCGGCGCGCCGCGGAATCCGAGGAGGGCGAGGCCAAGGACCTGCTGAGCCTGCTCGCCGCCGCCAAGAGCTCGGACGACGGGGAGTTCGACGCCTCCGAGCTGCGCGACCAGGTGCTGATCTTCCTGCTGGCCGGGCACGAGACCACCGCCACTTCCCTCTCCTTCACCCTCCACCTGCTGGCCCGCCACCCCGAGCAGCAGCGGCGGGCCCGCGAGGAGATCGCCCGGGTGCTCGGCGACCGTACGCCCGAGGCGGCCGACCTGGACCGGCTCCCGTACCTCACCCAGGTGCTCAAGGAGGCCATGCGGCTCTACCCGGCCGCGCCGGTCATCGGCCGCAACGCCGTCGCCGCCACCGAGATCGGGGGGCACACCATCCCGGCCGGTGCGAACGTGATACTCGCGCCGTGGGTGACGCACCGCCACCCGGACTACTGGCCCGATCCGGAGCGCTTCGATCCCGAGCGCTTCACCCCGGAGGCGGAGGCTGAGCGTCCGCGCTACGCGTGGTTCCCCTTCGGGGGCGGTCCGCGCGCCTGCATCGGGCAGCACTTCTCGATGCTGGAGTCGGTGATCGCGCTGGCCATGATCCTGCGGGCGTACGAGTTCGAGGCCGTGGACACCGACATCCCGGTCAGCGCGGGCATCACCCTGGTCACCCAGGGCCCGACGCGCTGCCGGGTCCGGAGCTTGGAAGGCTGAGGGGCGCCCGGCCATCATGGCCGGATGGACGAGGAGATTCCAGGGCGTTTGTCCACCTATGTACGGCGGCCCGCGCGGGCACTGCTGCCCGGGTCGCCGGCCAGGGCGCCGCTGCCGCGGCGGATCGGCGACTTCTTCCTCATCCGCTTCCTGAAGGCGCTGCCCGACGACCTCGCCGATGCGGTGGCCGCGCTCCTCGACCCGTTCGAACGGGCCGCCCGGCTGATCGGGCGGCTCTTCCACGGTCCGGCCCTGCGCGGCGGCTGGGGCAGCGAGGCCGGCCGGTTCGCGCTGGCCCTGCACGGCTTCCACTGGACGCGCTGGCACGCCGAGACGCGGGGGCCGCGCGGCACGTTCACCGCGACCCCGGGCAAGATCACCGTCCGGCCGCCCTGGGGCCGCGGGGACCCGGCCCGGGAGAGCCGTTCCGCCGTCTGCGCACTGCGGGCGGTACCGGCGCTGCTGCGCCGGCCGGCCCGGGTGGACCTGCTCTTCGCGGACGGTTCGTGGCTGTCGCTGCGGATGAACACCCGGGCGGACGCCGTCCGGCTCCGGGCGCTCCTCCGGCCGTAGGTCCGGCAGGCCTGCACGCAGGCACGCAGGCACGCAGGCACGCAGCATCCGGTGCGGCTACACGCTCGTCGGAGTGTGGTTGCCCTGGAGCCGTTCGAGGTCCGAAGGCCGGACCTGGATGACGAACAGTGCAATCAGCGCGCCGACCAGGGTGAACGCGGCCGCCACCACGAAGGCCGCGCTGATGCCCGAGGTGAGCACCTGGTCGCTCCACGGCTTCGGGAACTGCCCCGTGCGCTTGAACTGGACCAGCTGTTCGGGGGTGGCGCTGCGCAGGAAGCCCGGCGCCTGTTCCCTCGCCTCGTTGCGGCTGGCCGTGCCGAAGACGGTCACCAGGATCGACAGGCCGAGCGAACCGCCGATCTGCTGCATCGAGTTGAGCAGTCCGGAGGCGGCGCCCGACTCCCGGTCGGGGACGTTGGACAGGGCCATCAGGGTCAGCGAGACGAACTGCAGGCCCATGCCGAGGCCGAAGATCAGCAGGGGGCCGAGGATGCTGCCCAGGTACGTGGAGTGGATGTCGGTCTGCGTCAGCCAGGCGAGTCCCGCGGCCGTGCACAGCGCGCCGGTGACCATGAAGGGTTTGGGCCCGAACTTCGGGAGCAGCTGCGAGGTGGCGCCGGCGCCGACCGCGATGATCGCGCTCACCGGCAGGAAGGCGAGTCCGGCCTGGAGCGGGCTGAAGCCGAGCACGATCTGCACGAAGAGGGTGAGGAAGAAGAACATGCCGAAGATCGCGCAGGCGAGCATCAGCATGATCCCGTAGGTCCCGGCCCGGTTGCGGTCGGCGAACATGTGGAGCGGGGTGATCGGCTGCGGCGAGCGGCGCTCGTTGAGGATGAAGAGGGTCAGCAGGACCACCGCGGCACCGAAGGACCCGAGCGTGACCGGGTCCCGCCAGCCGTCCTGGGAGGCCCGGATGAAGCCGTACACGAGGGCGACCATGCCCGTGGTGGACAGCAGCGCTCCGGCGAGGTCGAAGTGTCCGGGGTGGCGTTCGGACTCGCGGATCACCTTCCTGGCCAGCACCGCGATCAGCACGGCGATCGGGACGTTGACGAAGAACACCCAGCGCCAGTTGAGCCATTCGACGAGGATGCCGCCCGCGAGGAGGCCGATCGCGCCGCCGGCGGCGGAGACTCCGGCGAACACGCCGAACGCCCGGTTGCGGGCCGGGCCTTCGCGGAAGGTCGTGGTGATCAGGGCGAGCGAGGTCGGGGAGGCGATGGCGCCGCCGACGCCCTGGAGGGCCCGGGCGGCCATCAACTGGCCCTCGTTCTGGGCGAGTCCGCCGAGGAGGGAGGCGAGCCCGAAGAGCAGGACGCCGAAGATGAATACGCGTTTGCGGCCGAGGATGTCGCCCGTCCGGCCGCCGAGGAGCAGCAGGCCGCCGAAGGCCAGGGTATAGGCGTTGACGACCCAGGAAAGGCTCTCGGTGGAGAAGTGGAGCGCGGTCTGGATGTGCGGCAGCGCGATGTTCACGATGGTGATGTCGAGGACCACCATGAGCTGGCAGGAGGCGATGACGAACAGCGCGAGACCGTTCCCGCTCCCTCGGACCCTGCCGTCGGTCCCCTTGGTGTTCGGCGATGCGTTCGCGTCCACCCTTTCGACGCTAAGCCCGCTCCGACGGGGTCACCACTCGAACGGCCTAGTCCCGCACCCTGGGGTAGTGCCATTTCACATGTCAAACTTCATCCATGGACGACTTCCTCAGGCTCTCCGCCGACACGGCCCGGTTCACCTACGGAGCCCCGCGCGCCTTCTCCTTCGGGGACGACGGCCGGCTCCTCTGGTTCCTCCGCTCGGGCGGCCCCACCGACGCCTTCGACTCCCTCTGGGTGCTCGACACCGCCACCGGGGCCGAAACCCGGCTTGCCGACCCCCGCGGGCTGTGCCCCGAACCGGGCCCCCTGCCCACCGCCGAGCGCCGGCTGCGCGAGCGGATCCGGCTCGTCGCGGCCGGCATCGGCTCCTACGCCCTCTCCGGCGACGGCCTGCGCGCCGTCTTCGCGCTGTACGGGCGGCTGTACGAGGTCGGCGCGGCCGGATCCGGAGCGCCGAAGGAGGTCCCGGCCGCGGGCCCCGCCTGGGATCCGCGGCCCAACGCCGACGGCACCCGCACCGCGTACGTCAGCGACGACGCCCTGTACGTGTCCCCCGGCGGCCGGGTCAGCCCCGACGACGGGGCCCGCTGGGGGGTGGCCGAGTTCGCCGCCGCCGAGGAGCTGGGCCGGGCCCGGGGCCACTGGTGGTCGCCGGACGGGGTCGCCCTGCTGGCCGCCCGCGTCGACGAATCCGGCCTCCAGCGGCGCTACTTCACCGATCCCGCCCACCCCGAGCTGCCGCCGGAGGACTTCGCCTACCCCGAAGCGGGCGGGCCCAACGCCGACGTCCAGCTGTGGGTGCTGGGCCCGGCCGGGGAGCGGATACGGCTCGACTGGGACTCCGGGACCTACCCGTACGTCTCCGACGCGGGATGGGAGTCGGCGTCGGAGATCCTGCTCACCGTCCAGGACCGCCTCCAGCAGCGCGTCCTGCTGCTCTCCGCCGACCCGGCCACCGGCCGCACCCGGGAGCTCTCCCGCACCGTCCACGCCCAGTGGGTGGACCCGCTGCTCCCCGGCACCCCGGCCCGGCTCCCCGACGGGCGGATGCTGACCGGCGCCGACACCCCCGGCGCAGCCGCCCGCGCGCTCGCCGTCGGCGGCGTACTGCTCACCGGCGAGGGGATCCAGATCCGCCGGGTGGCCGGGATCCACGCGGGCTCCCTGCTCGTCGAGGCCGCCGAGGGCGACCCCGCCGACCAGCAGGTGCTGCTGCTCGACCCCGTGACCGGAAAGCGGACCCCGCTCGCCGACGGGCCCGGGGTGCACTCCGTCCTCGCCTCGGCCGGGACCCTGCTGCTGACCTCGGCCGACGCGGACGGGATCCGGCGTACGGTGCGCACCGCGGACGGGCGCGAGTTCACCCCCGCAGACCTGTCCCAGCCGCTGCCCCACCGGGTGGTCCCGCTCCTGGAAAGGGTCACCGAGCACGGCGTGCCCACCGCGCTGGTCCTCCCCCGCGGCCATGTCCCCGGCCGGCGGCTGCCCGTACTGATGGACAGCTACGGCGGCCCCGGCGCGCAGGACGTCAGCTCCGAGCCGCGCCGCTGGCAGGCCCGCCAGTGGTGGGCCGACCAGGGCTTCGCCGTGGTGACCGTCGACAACCGCGGGACCGCGTACGTCTCCCCCGCCCACACGCACGCCATGTACCGCGGCTTCTCCGAGGTGACCCTGGAGGACCAGGTCGCGGCCCTGCACGCGCTCGGCGCCCGGCACCCGGACCTCGACCTCGGCCGGGTCGGCATCCGCGGCTGGTCGTACGGCGGCTACCTCGCGGCCATGGCCGTGCTGCGCCGCCCGGACGTCTTCCACGCGGCGGCGGCCGGGGCCGCGCCCACCGACTTCCGCCACTACGACACCGCGTACACCGAGCGCTACCTGGGCCTGCCCCAGGAGCACCCGGAGGTGTACGAGCGGGACTCCCTGATCCCGGACGCGCCGAAGCTGACCCGGCCGCTGCTCCTCGCCACGGGCCTGGCCGACGACAACGTCCACCCCTCCCACACCCTGCGCCTGTCCCGGGCCCTGACGGACGCGGGCCGCCCCCACCAGCTGCTGGCCCTCCCGGGCGTCACCCACATGACCCCGGGCGGCACCCGCGAGAAGCTGATGGCGCTGGAGCTGGAGTTCTTCCGGCGCGAGCTGGTCTGAGCCGGCCCCGCCCCGGAGCACGCGGAAGGGCCCCGGAGACGTCGTCGTCCCCGGGGCCCTTCCCCTTCCCCAAGATCCCCGTCAGTCACCGGGGAAGTGACACGCCACCTCCCGGGAGGCGGTGAGCTGCAGCAGCGGCCGCTCGGTGCGGCAGACCTCCTGCGCCTTGGGGCAGCGCGGGTGGAAGGTGCAGCCCGGGGGTGGAGCGGCCGGGCTCGGCGGGTCGCCGAGCAGCACGATCCGCTCCCGCCGCCGTTCCGCCGCCGGGTCGGGCAGCGGCACGGCGGACAGCAGCGCCCTGGTGTACGGGTGCTGGGGGTTCTCGTAGAGGGACTTCTTGTCCCCGATCTCGACGATCCTGCCGAGGTACATGACGGCGACCCGGTCGCTGACCCGCTTGACGACCGAGAGGTCGTGCGCGATGAACACGTAGGCGAGGCCCAGTTCCGTGCGCAGCCGTTCCATCAGGTTGACGATCTGCGCCTGGACGGAGACGTCGAGTGCGGAGACCGGCTCGTCGGCGATGACGAGGCGGGGGCTGGTGGCCAGCGAGCGGGCGATGCCGATGCGCTGGGCCTGGCCGCCGGAGAACTCGTGCGGGTAGCGGTCGATGTGCTCGGGGATCAGGCCGACCAGGTCCATGAGCTCGGCGGCGCGGCGGCGGGCGTCGCCCGCGCTCCAGCCCTGGACCAGCAGCGGGTCGGAGATGATCCTGGCCACGGTCTGGCGCGGGTTCAGGGAGGAGTGCGGGTCCTGGAAGACCATCTGGATGTGCTTGCGCACCGGCCGCAGGGCGCTCTGCGAGAGCCGGCTGATGTCCCGGCCCTCGAACTCGACGCTGCCGGAGGTGGGTTCCAGCAGCCGCACGAGCATCCGCCCGGTGGTGGACTTGCCGCAGCCCGACTCGCCGACCAGGCCGAGGGTCCGGCCCTCCTCCAGGTCGAAGGAGACCCCGTCGACGGCGTGCACGGGCGCCCCCCGGCGCCCGGTCACGGACCGCTTCCCGGGGAAGGTCATGGTGAGGTCGCGGACGCTCAGCAGCGGCCCGGACTGCGGCCCCTCACGCTCCGCGGCGGGCTGGGTGCGGGTGGCCGGGGCCGTCATCGGGACACCTCCGGGGCAGGGACGGCGACAGCGGGCACCGCGCCGGGGAAGTGGCAGGCCGCCAGCCGGTCCGGCGAGCCGTACGGGTGCAGTTCGGGCCGCTCGCCGGTGCAGCGGCCCGCATCCCCGGCCGGGGCCGCGGCGGCCACCGCGCAGCGGGGGGCGAAGGCGCAGCCCGGCGCCGGGTGGAGCAGGGACGGCGGGGAGCCGGGGATGGACGGCAGCGGGACGTCGTCGGCGGTGTCGAGGCGGGGCAGCGAGTCGAGCAGGCCCCGCGTGTAGGGGTGGGCGGGTTCGGCGAAGAGGGCGTCGACCGGTGCCTGTTCGGCGGCCCGGCCGCCGTACATGACCAGTACCTCGTGGGCGACGCGGGCGACGACGCCCAGATCGTGGGTGATCATCACGACGCCGAGGCCGCGCTCCTGCTGGAGCCGGGCGATCAGCTCCAGGATCTGCGCCTGCACGGTGACGTCCAGGGCGGTGGTCGGCTCGTCGGCGATGAGCAGGTCGGGCTCGCAGGCCAGGGCCATGGCGATCATGGCGCGCTGGCGCATGCCGCCGGAGAACTGGTGCGGGTACTCCCCCGCCCGGCGGGCCGGCTCCGGGATGCCCACCTCGCCGAGCATGTCGACGGCCCGCTTGCGGGCGGCGGCCCGGCCGGCCTTGAAGTGGACCCGGAAGTGCTCGGCGATCTGTTCGCCGACGGTGTAGTACGGGTGCAGGCTGGACAGCGGGTCCTGGAAGATCATGGCCATCCTGCGGCCGCGGATCCGGGAGAGCTCCCGCTCGGACAGGCCGGTCAGCTCCCGTCCGTCGAGCGCGACGGAGCCGCCGACCTCTACGGCGCCCCGGTGCAGGCCCATGACGGCCAGCGAGGTGACCGACTTCCCGGACCCGGACTCGCCGACGATGCCGAGGGTGCGGCCCGCCTCGACGGTGAATCCGAGGGAGTCGACGGCGCGCACGGTCCCGCGCGGGGTGGTGAAGGTGACGCTCAGGTCGCGGACTTCGAGGAGGGCGGCCATCAGTACCTCACTCTCGGGTCGATGACGGCGTACAGGAGGTCGACGACGAGGTTGGCGACGACGATGAAGAAGGCGGCGAGCAGCGTGACGCCGAGGACCACGGGCTGGTCTGAGTTGACGAGCGCCCCGTAGAACAGCCGCCCGATGCCGGGGAGTCCGAAGATGGACTCGGTGATGACGGCTCCGGCGAGCAGCCCGCCGAGGTCCATGCCGAAGATGGTCAGGATCGGGGTCATCCCGGAACGCAGCCCGTGTTTGACGACGACCGTGCGCTCGGGCATGCCCTTGGCGCGGGCGGTGCGGATGTACGGCTCGGCCATCGCCTCGATCATCGAACCGCGGCTCTGGCGTGCGTACATGGCCGCGTAGAGCAGGGCGAGCGCGGTCCACGGCAGCAGCAGGTTGGCCGCCCAGGCGAGCGGGTCGTCGGTGAAGGCCTGGTAGGAGGGGTAGGGCAGGAGGCCCGCGATGCGGATCACCCCGTAGATCAGCATCACGGAGGTGAAGTAGACGGGCAGGGAGGCGGCGGCGACCGCGCCCACCATCAGGGCCTTGTCGGTGGCGGTGTCCTTGCGCAGGGCGGCGGTGACCCCGGCGCCGAGTCCGAGGACCAGCCAGAGCGCGGCGGCGCCGACGGCGAGGGACGCGGAGACCGGGAGCCGGTCCATGAGCAGGTCCCAGACGGGCAGGGAGTTCTCGTACGAGTACCCCAGGCAGGGGAAGTCGCACTCGACGGCGTACTGGCCGGAGCCGAGCGTGCGGCCGGTGAAGATCCCGGTGAGGAAGTCACCGAACTGCCGCCACAGGGGCTGGTCGAGCCCCAGGTACGCGCGGACGTCGGCCACCCGCTCGGCACTGCAGGTCTTGCCGCAGGCGGCCGCGGCCGGGTCGGAGGGCAGGACGTAGAAGATGAGGAAGGTGACGGCGGCGATCGCGAGCAGCACCCCGGCGAGGGCGAGCAGCCGGCGGGCGAGGTAGAGGATCAACTGCGGCCGCCCCTCGGGTCGAGGATGTCGCGCAGGGCGTCGCCGAGCAGGGTGAAGGCGAGCACGGCGAGGAAGAGGAACACGCTCGGGATGACGAAGTACATGGGGTCGGTCTCGTAGAAGGCCACGGACTCGGCGATCATCTGGCCCCAGGAGGGGGTGGGCGGGCGCACGCCCACGCCCAGGTAGCTCAGCGCCGCCTCGGTGCTGATCATGCCGGGGATGAGCAGGGTGGTGTAGGCGATGACGGGGCCCGAGACGCCCGGGAGGATGTCGCGGGTCAGGATCCGCCAGGAGCCGGCGCCGCCGACGCGGGCGGCGTCGACGTACTCGCGGTGCCGGAGGGAGAGGGTCTGGCCGCGGACGACGCGGGCGATGCCGGGCCAGCCGAAGAGCCCGATGACGGAGGTCATCAGCACGAGCCGGTTGACGTCCTTGGCCACCGACAGCATCGCGATCATGAAGATGAGCGAGGGGAAGGACATGGTCAGGTCCATGAGCCGGGACAGGACCGTGTCGGTGCGGCCGCCGAAGTAGCCGGCGGCGATTCCGGCGGCGGTGCCCGCGACCACCACGATGGCGGTGGCCGCGAAGGCGATGAGGAGGGAGACCTGGGCGCCGTGGACGACGCGGGCGAACAGGTCGCGTCCGGTGACGGGTTCGACCCCGAGCCAGTGCTCGGGGCTGATCCCGCCGAGGGAGCCGAGGGGCTGGCCGCCGAGGTAGGGGTCGATGGCGGTCTTGTCGAACTCCTCGGGGGACCAGCCGCCGAGCGCGCCCAGCCAGGGGGCGGCCAGGGCCATCAGGACGAAGAGGAGGACGACGCCGAGGCTGACCCGGACGGCGGGCCGCCGGCCCAGCTCCCGCCGGGCGAGCTGCCAGGGACTGCTCCCGGCCGCGGCAGCTGCCGCGGCCGCGGGCCGGTCGGTGGCGGCATCGGGGGCGGGGGCCGGGGGCGGGGGGCCCGCCTGGTCGGGGGCTGCCCGGTCTTCCGGGACCGGTGCGGTGGTGGTCATGGTCGAGGGCTCCGGTTTCCTCAGCCCTGGCTCTTCGACGGGTCCTTCAGGCCGACCGACCCGTAGTCGATCGTGCCGGTCCACACGGGGTGGCCGTAGGCGCCCGCGATGTTCGGGCCGACGAGGAGCGGCTTGCGCTCGCTGAGGATCGGGATGGACGGGGACTTCTTCATGAGCTCGGCGTCGAGGTCGATCCAGGCCTGGTTGGCCTGCTTGGCATCGGCCATCGCGTTGATCTCGTCGATCCGCTTCATGGTCGCCTCGTCACGGAACTGGGCGTAGTTGCCCTGGTTCCCCTTGTCCTTGATGGTGCGTCCGTCGAAGACGAACGGGATCCAGGTGGAGCCGGAGGGGTAGTCGGGGCACCAGCCGGTGTACGTCATGTCGGGGGTCGTGGAGAGGTCGCCGATGGCGTCGTAGTACGCGCCGGGGTCGATCGTGTCGATGACGACCTCGATGCCGGCCCGGGACAGGCCCTGCTGGATGGCCTCCGCCCGGCCCTTGTCGCCGGTGGAGACCGCGAGGGAGACCTTGAGGTTCTCCTTGCCGGCGGCCTTGAGGAGTTCCTTCGCCTTGGCCGGGTCGCCGGCCGGGGCGATCTTCAGGGTGTCGGCCTGCTTGCCGCCGGAGAGCGCCTGGGGCAGGTAGGCGGTGGCGACCTCGTTGAGGGCGGGCCCGCCGGCCGCGGTGATGATCGCTTCCTTGTCGACGGCGTACTGCATGGCCTCGCGCACCTTGGGGTCGTTGAAGGGGGCGCGGGAGTTGTTCAGGTGGAGCATGACCGTACAGCCCTGGGACTCGGCGAGCAGGCGGCCCTTGATCTCGGGCTTGGGCAGCACCTTGGGGGCGCTCTCGGGGCGCATGTTGGCGTACTCGATGGCGGAGGCGTCGGCGCCCTCGCCGGCGATGATCCGGTCGTCGATCTGGCCGCCCTTGAGGCCCATGACGACCACGAACTTGTCCGGGTAGGCCTTGCGGACGGTGTCGGTCTTCGGGTCCCAGTGCTCGTTGCGGACGAGCACGAGCTTCTTGTCGCGGTCGTACGTCTCGATCTTGTACGGGCCGGACGAGAACGGGCGGGCGTCGTACTGGGTGCCCTTCTCCTGGGACTGCGGGACGGGCGCGAAGGTGGGGAGCGTGGCGGTCTGGGAGAACTCGGCGACGGGGCGCTTGAGTTCGAAGACGATCGTGCGGTCGTCGGGGGTCTTGATCGAGTCGAGGTGCTGCCCCTGGAGGGGGCCCTTGTAGCCCTCGGTGCCGGCCAGGTACTGGGCGGCGTAGTCGGGGCCGCCTGTCAGGTCGGGGGCGAAGGAGCGCTCGACGTTGTACTTGACGTCCTGGGCCTTGATCGGCGAGCCGTCCTCGTACTTCAGCCCCTCCTTCAGGGTGAAGGTCCAGGTCTTGCCCCCGTTGGACGGGGTCCCGAGGTCGGTGGCGAGGTCGGGGACCAGCTCGCTGCCCCCCTTGCCGGGCTCCGCCTTGAAGGTGACGAGCGTGCGGTAGAGCAGGCGGGTGCCGAAGTCCATCGTCGGCATCGTCCAGTTGCGGGCCGGGTCGAGGTGGGAGAAGTCCTGGTTGGACAGGACGGTGAGGGTGCCGCCCTTGACCGGGGTTCCGCCGATGGTCTTCCCGTCGTTGGCGGCGGCGGGGTTCGACGCCCCCGCCCCCGCCGGGCCCTTCTTGGTGTCGGAGCAGCCCGAGGCGCCGAGTGCGAGTGCTGCCACCAGGGCGGTGGCGAGGGCGAGTTGGGTGCGCTTGGTCATGGTCACTCCAGGGAAGGGCCGCGCTCTACGATGTGACCGGTAACATAGTAATGTGAAATTGCACTGACAAGAGGCTGGCAACGTCGTTATCCAGCCGTGTCCAAACCCCTTGCCCAGAACGCACGTTGGGCCCGGACCGAGGAGGTCCGGGCCCTGCGTGAGGGGCTGCGGAGGTGCCGGGGTCAGCTCTTTGCGGTGCCGCCGAGGCCGCCGGGGGTGCGGCCCACGGGCTCGTCGCGGCCCTGGGCCCAGAGGGAGCGGACGTGGCCGAGGTGGCGGGCCATGCACTCCTCCGCCGCCTTCGCGTCGCCACTGATCATCAGGTCGAGCAGCTCGATGTGCTCCTCGGCCGAGGAGACCAGCTTGCCGGCCTCGTCCAGGCCGGTCAGACCGTACAGCCGGGACCGCTTGCGCAGGTCGCCGACCGTCTCAACGAGGCGGTCGTTGCCCGCGAGGCCGAGCAGGGTCAGGTGGAAGCGGCGGTCCGCCTCCAGGTAGCCGATGAGGTTGTGCTCGCGCGCACTGGTGACGATCTCCTCGGCGATGGGGCGCAGCTCCTCCAGCTGCTCGGCCGTGGCCGTCTTCGTGATCCGGCCGATGGTGGGCACTTCGATCATCGTGCGCAGCTCGGTGTACTGGTCCAGGTCGCGCTCGCTGACCTCGGTGATCCGGAACCCCTTGTTGCGCACCGGCTCCACCAGGCCCTCACGGGCCAGGTCGAGCATCGCCTCGCGCACGGGGGTGGCCGAGACCCCGAGCTCGGCCGCGAGACCGGGGGCGGAGTAGACGCTGCCCGGGCGCAGTTCACCCGCTATCAGGGCCGCCCGGAGGGCGTGGCCGACCTGGTCGCGCAGCCGCTCCTGGGCCTTGATGAGACTGTGCTGCTTGAGGTCACCCATTGCTTTTCCTCCGATGGCCCGTACACCCTCGATGGGCAGAGGAACAGCGTACAATGTCACGTTGCGCCGCTTGCCCCTGCGGCCTCGAACAACGCGACCGCCACGGCAAGATCCTCCCAGGCCATGCCCACGCTCTTGAAGAGCTGTGGACAACTCTGCGGCCCGCCGGGCGGCATCCGTCCGGCGACCAGGTCGGCGAGGGTGCCGGTGATGTGACCGGGCCCGATCGCCCCCTCCGCCTCCGGGACCAGGAGGTCCCCCGCCTCGCGCAGGGCGGCCGCGCGCGACTCCACGTACACCGCCGCCCGTCGCACGAGGGCGGTGTCCGTCTCCCGCGCCGTCGGCTCGTGCGAGCCGACGGCGACGACGACGGCTCCCGGTCGGACCATGCTCCCGTCGAAGAGGGGTTCGCGGGCGGTGGTGCAGCAGACGACCAGATCGGCGTCGGCCACGT
This sequence comes from Streptomyces sp. NPDC085524, assembly GCF_044541755.1. Classification (NCBI taxonomy): domain Bacteria; kingdom Bacillati; phylum Actinomycetota; class Actinomycetes; order Kitasatosporales; family Streptomycetaceae; genus Streptomyces; species Streptomyces sp. NPDC085524. The sequence goes on along the minus strand of NZ_JBITTH010000018.1, from coordinate 48,439 downwards.
CCTTCGCGGTGCCGGTACGCGCCTCGGGCCCGAGGCGGCGGGCGTGCGCGACGAGCCGGTCCGCACCCCCGGGATCGCGGGCGACGACCACCACCTCCGCCAACTCCCGCACCGCGAGGGTCGCTTCCAGGTGCCCGTACGCCTGCGGTCCGGAGCCGAAGAGCACCAGCCGCAGCGGCCTCCCGGCCGGGGCCAGCCGGCGCAGCGCCAGGGCGGAGACGGCCGGGGTGCGCAGCGCGGTGAGGGCCGCGCCGTCGAGCAGGGCGAGCGGGTTCAGCGTCGGCCCGTCCAGCAGCAGGTAGGACCCGGTGATCCGGGGCAGCCCGCGGGCCGGGTTCCCCGGCGCCACCCCGGCTATCTTCACCCCGGCGTACGGGGCGGACGCGGCGGGCATCAGCAGGAGTTCGCCCCCGCCGGGCACGGCGAGCGCCGTGCGCTGCGGGCAGCTCTCCGGGTCGAGGCCGCCGAGCAGGACGGCGGCCAGGGCGTCGGCGGCCGCGGCCGGGGTCAGCAGCCGCGCCATGTCGGCGGCGCCCAGCTGCAGGATGCCGCCCGTGGCCGGCCCCGCCACGGCGGGCCCGCCCGCATCCGGTCCGCTCACAGGAGGAACCCCGTCCCCAGCGGGTCGTGCGGATCGACCGTGAAGGCGTGCTCGCCGGTGCGGTAGGCGGTGCCGGTGACCTCGGTGACCCCGCCGGGCAGCACGCGACCGGTGAACACCGTGCCCGTGACCGACTCGTTCAGCAGGTCCTCGCCCGCCGCGAGCCGCCCGTCCTCGGCGAGCAGCGCGAGCCGCGTCGAGGTGCCGGAGCCGCAGGGCGAGCGGTCGATCTGCCCGTCGGCGAAGACGGTGACGTTGCGCTGGTGCGGCCCGAAGGGGGTGTCGGGCAGCTCCTCGTGGAGGATCACCCCGTACACCCCGGACAGCAGCGGGCCGTCGGGGTGCCAGGTCGCCGGGTGGGTGGCCAGCGCGGCCCGGATCTCCTGTCCGGCCCGTACCAGGTCGGGCAGTGCGGCCCGGGTGACCTCCAGGCCGAGGTCCCGGGCGCGGACCGACGCGTAGCAGGCCCCGGCGTGCGCGATGTCCACCTCGGCGAGTCCGAGGGTGGTGGCGACGGGCACCTTGCGGGCGGTGACCCGGGCCGGGACGTTGCGGAAGGTGACGCCGGTGGTGCGGCCGCCGTCGCGGCGCACGGTGGCGGTGACCCGGCCGGACGGCACGTCGATGCGGACGGTCGCGTCCCCGTGGTCCGGGGCCGCGACCACGCCCGCGTCCACGGCCCAGGCCCCGAGGGCCATGGTGCCGTGGCCGCAGGCCGTGGAGTAGCCGTCCTTGTGCCAGAACAGCACCCCGAAGTGGGCGCCGTCGTCGTCGGCCGGGACGACGAACCCGCCGTACATCCCGGCGTGTCCGCGCGGCTCCTGCACGAGCAGCCGCCGTACGTCGTCCAGCGCGCCCCGGCGCGGAGCGGTCCCGGAACCTCCCGGGCCGATGGCGGTGGCGCAGCGTTCGGCGACGGTGTCCCCGGGGACCGGGGGCATGCCGTCGGCGGACGTGTCGACGATGCGGAAGGGCTCGCCTGCGGTGTGGTAGTCCACCGTGCGGACGGTGATCACAGGAGGAAGCCTCCGGGGAAGGGGTCGGTCGGGTCGAGGAAGTACTGCGCGGTTCCGGTGATCCAGGCGCGGCCGGTGACGGTGGGGACCACGGCGGGGAGGCCGCCGACGGTGGTCTCCCCGACGAGCCGGCCGGTGAACTCCGTGCCGATGAAGGACTCGTTGACGAAGTCGGTGTCCAGGCCGAGGAGGCCGCGGGCGTGCAGCTGGGCCATGCGCGCGCTGGTGCCGGTCCCGCAGGGCGAGCGGTCGAACCAGCCGGGGTGGATGGCCATGGCGTGCCGGGAGCGCCGGGCGTCGGAGCCGGGGGCGGCGAGGTAGACGTGCTTGACGCCGGCGATGGAGGGGTTCTCGGGGTGGACGGGCCGGTCGTCGCCCGCGTTGATCGCGTCCATGACGGCGAGGCCGGCGGCGATCAGGTCGTCCTTGCGGGCCCGGTCGAAGGGCAGGCCCAGGGCGTCGAGTTCGACGAAGGCGTAGAAGTTGCCGCCGTAGGCCAGGTCGTAGGTGACCGTGCCGAAGCCCGGGACGTCGGTCTTCAGGTCGAGCCCGACGCTGAAGGAGGGGACGTTGGTGAGGGTGACGGCGGTCGCCGCCCCGTCCTCGACGCGGACGTCGACGCTCACCAGTCCGGCCGGGGTGTCGAGCCGGACGGTGGTGACCGGCTCGACGACCGGCACCATGCCGGTCTCGACGAGGACGGTGGCGACCCCGATGGTGCCGTGCCCGCACATGGGGAGCAGGCCGGACACCTCGATGTACACGACGCCGTAGTCGGCGTCGGGGCGGGTGGGGGGCTGCAGGATGGCGCCGCTCATCGCGGAGTGCCCGCGCGGTTCGTACATGAGCAGGGTGCGGACGTGGTCCATGTGCTCGATGAAGTGGAGCCGCTTCTCGGCCATGGTGGCGCCGGGGATCACCCCGACGCCGCCGGTGATGACCCGGGTCGGCATGCCCTCGGTGTGCGAGTCCACCGCGTGGTAGATGTGACGCGTACGCATGGGGTCCCCCCGGGGTGTTAGTTGAGGCCCTCGGCGAGGGCCTTCTCGGTGGCGGCGCGGACGGCGGCCTCGATCTCGCCGGTCAGCGGGAAGCGCGGCGGGCGGGTGGCGCCCCCGGGGCGGCCCGCCAGGTCCATGGAGAGCTTGATGGCCTGGACGAACTCGGTCTTGGAGTCCCAGCGCAGCAGGGAATGCAGGGACTTGTAGAGCGGCAGGGCGGTGTCGAGGTCCCCGGCGACCGCGGCCCGGTAGAGGGTGGCGCAGGAGTTCGGCAGGGCGTTGGGGTAGCCGGCGATCCAGCCGACCGCGCCGGCGAGGGCGAGTTCGAGGAGGACGTCGTCGGCGCCGATGAGCAGGTCGAGGCCCGGGGCGAGCTCGGCGATCTCGTAGGCGCGGCGCACGTCGCCGCTGAACTCCTTGACGGCGACGATGGAGCCGTCGGCGTGCAGCCGGGCGAGCACGGCCGGGGTCAGGTCCACCTTGGTGTCGTACGGGTTGTTGTACGCGACGACGGGCAGTCCGGCGCCGGCGACCTCGGCGTAGTGGGCGCGCACGGTCGCCTCGTCGGCCCGGAAGGCGTTGGGCGGCAGGAGCAGTACGGAGCCGGCCCCGGCCTCCGCCGCCTGGTCGGCCCAGCGGCGGGCTTCGGCACTGCCGTAGGCGGCGACACCGGGCATGACGCGGGCGCCGTCGCCCGCGGCCTCGACCGCGGTGCGGACGACGCGCGCCCGCTCGTCATCAGTGAGCGTCTGGTACTCGCCGAGGGAGCCGTTGGGGACCACGCCGTCGCAGCCGTTGGCGATCAGCCAGGCCACGTGTTCGGCGTAGGCGTCGTAGTCGACGCTGAGGTCCTCGCGCAGGGGAAGCGCGGTGGCGACCATGATTCCGTGCCAGGGGCGGGTACGGGACGGGATGGACGCGGTGGTGTGCGCGTGGGTCATTGATGAGCTCCCTAGAGTGGTGTGTGACATTTTACTAGCGGGTGTGAGGCGGCCACAAGGCCCCGGAGGGGCCGGATCAGCCGTCGGTGGCGGGAAGTTCGGCGAGGTGGCGCAGCGGGACCGGGCACGAGAAGGGGCGCCGGTCGGGGGCGGGCTCCTCGCCCGCGAGGGCGGCCACGGCGGGCCCGCACATCCGGCCCTGGCACCAGCCCATGCCGGCCCGGGTGAGGAGTTTGACCGTACGGGCGTCCCGCGCGCCGAGCTCGTCCGCGGCCTCGCGGATCCGGCCGGCCGGGACCTCCTCGCAGCGGCACACGACGGCGTCGTCGGGGAGCCAGCCGGTCCAGGCACCGCCCGGGCGGTGGGCGGCGGCCATCGCGTCGGCGAAGGCGCGCAGCCGGGCGCGGTCGCGGACGAGGCGGGGCACGCGGCCGCCGCGCGGGGCGGGCGCGATGGGGTGCGCGGCGTTCGCGGCGTTCGCGGCGTTCGCGGCGTTCGCGATGGAGTGCGCGGCCAGTTCGCCCTCCAGCAGGGCGAGCCCCGCCCCGCCGATGCCGCCGGTCTCGCCGGCCGACCAGATGCCGGGGACGGAGGTCCGCTGTTCGGCGTCGAGCTCGAGGGCGACCGTGCCGTCGGGGCTGCGGCGGGTGGCGCAGCCGAGGCCGGTGGCGAGTTCCAGCTGGGGGACGAGCCCGTGGCCCACGGCGAGGGCGTCGCAGGGGATCCGGCGGGCGGTGCCGGGCAGCGGACGCCAGTCCCGGTCGAGCCGGGTCACGGTGACGGCCTCGACCCGGTCGGTGCCGTGCGCCTCGGTCACCGCGTGCCGGGTGAGGAGCCGGACGTGGTGCCGGGCGAGGGCTCCGCCGAAGACGGCGGCCTCGGCGAGCTTGCCGGGGTTGCGCAGCAGGGCGGGGAGGTGGCCGGCGTACGCGGTGTACGCGCCCGCCTCCACCACCGCGGGAACGGTGGCCCCGGCGGCGGAGAGCGACCCGGCCACGGCGAGCAGCAGCGGGCCGCTCCCGGCGACGACCACCCGCCTGCCGGGGAGCACGAGCCCGGCCTTGAGCATGGCCTGGGCCCCGCCGGCCCCGACGACCCCGGGGAGGGTCCAGCCGGGGAAGGGCAGTTGGCGCTCGTAGGCGCCGGTGGCGAGGAGCACGGCGGCGGCCCGTACGCCTGCGGCGCGCTCTTCAGGGCCGGCCACGGCGTGCAGGGTCCACTCCCCGCCTCCCTCTCCCGGGACGACGGTCCACACGTGGTGCTGCGGGAGGTACGTGACCCGCCCGGCCGCGACGTGGGCGCGCAGGGCGGCATCGAGGCGGGCGAAGGCGGCCCAGCCGTGGTGCAGGGCCCCGGGGCGGGCGGCGCCGAGCCCGGGCGCCGGGTGGCGGTAGTACTGCCCGCCGGGCTGCTCCCCGGCGTCGAGCAGCGCGACCCGCAGGCCGAGCCCGGCGGCGGTGACGGCAGCCGCGAGCCCGGCGGGCCCGCCCCCGACGACGGCGAGGTCGACCCGCGGCCAGGGCCCGGCGGCGGCCGGGCCTCCCGCGAGGGGTTCCGGCTCAGACGGCGAGGTCGGCATGGCCGGTTCCCTCCTGGGTGGTGACGGTGTCGCCCGCGCGGGCGGGGACGAGGCAGGCGCGCTGGTTCGGGCGGCCGTTGACGGTGACGAGGCAGTCGTAGCAGCTGCCGATCCCGCAGAACGCGCCGCGCGGCGCGCCTCCGTCGCGGGTGGTCCGCCAGGCGAGGATGCCGGCGGCCCACAGCACGGCGGCGATGGACTGCCCGGCCTGGGCCGGGAGCTCCCGGCCGTCGAAGCCGATGGTGAACTGGGCCTGCGGGCTACCGCCGACCAGGGAACGGGGGCTGCGCATCAGGGGGTCGTCCTCTCGAATCCAGCCTCGCCGACGATTGAGGCGCGAGGTCCGGGGCGGAGCCCGGTTCTCCCGGCCCGTCCGGCGTTTGAGGACCGGGGCGCGGTCCTTCCAGCCCGCCCGGCGTTTGAGGACCGGGGCCCGGGGCGGAGCCCCGGGGAACGGTGGAAGGGCGGGGTGGGGAACGGCTCCGCGCAGCGGCACCCGCACACGGCCCGGCTCACGTGAACCGCTCCGGGCGGAACGGGGCGAGGGGCAGCACGGGGTCGGCCCCCGTGAGGGCCGCGGCGAGGAGGAGCCCGGTGGCCGGCGCCAGCCCGATGCCCGCGCCCTCGTGCCCGCAGGCGTGCAGCAGCCCGGGACGGCGCGGGTCCGGGCCGATCGCCGGGAGGTGGTCGGGGAGGTAGGGGCGGAAGCCGTGGTAGGTCCGCAGGACGCGCACGTCCGCCAGGACCGGGAAGAGGGCCGCCGCCTGGGAGGCGAGCCGGCGCAGGGCCTCCGGGGAGAGCGAGCGGTCGAAGCCGACGCGTTCGCGGGTGGCGCCGATGAGGACCGGGCCGGAGGGGGTGCCCTCCACCACCGCGGAGGACTGGAGCGAGGCGGAGCCGCTGGCCACGTCCGCGATGTAGTCGGCGGCGTAGACCTTGTGCCGGACCACCTTCGGCAGCGGTTCGGTCACCAGGACGAAGCCGCGGCGCGGGAGGACCGGCAGCTCCACCCCGGCGAGGTCGGCGATGCGGCCGCCCCAGGTCCCGGCCGCGTTGACGACCGCCGGCGCGAGCAGGTCGCGGCGCGGGGTGCGGACGCCCCGTACCGCGCCCGCGGCGTCCAGCAGGACCTCCGTCACCTCCTCGCCGAGGTGGACCTCGGCGCCGGAGGCGGCCAGCAGGCGGGCCGCCGCCTGGGCCGGCTGGACCTGGGCGTCCTGGGGGTAGTGGAAGCCGCCAGCCAGGCCCGGGGCGAGGTGGGGTTCCAGGTCGTGGAGCGCGTCCGCGGGTACCTCGGCCGACTCGACGCCCGCCTTGCGCTGGCCTTCCGCGAAGGTGCGCAGGGCGTCCATCGCGGCCGGGTCCGAGGCGACCACGAGGCCGCCCTTGGGCTCGTACTCGATCTCCCGGGGGAGGGCGGCCGCGAGTTCGCGCCAGAGGCGGGTGGACAGCAGGGCCAGGTCGAGCTCCGGGCCGGCCTCCTTGTCGGAGACGAGCAGGTTGCCCTCGCCGGCGCCGGTCGTACCGCCCGCGACGGGGCCGCGGTCGACGACCGCCACGGAGAGTCCGGCGCGGGCCGCGTAGTAGGCGCAGGCCGCTCCGACGACGCCGGCGCCGATGATCACGGCGTCCAGGGAGTGTCTCTTGAGCACGACAGTAATATGTCACATTCTTCAGTGGCTGCCCAGACCGGTCCCGCACCCGCATCGGGGCGCGGGACCGGTCCGGGCGGCCGGTGCGGATCAGCTGCGGAGCGGGCCCTCGCAGCTGTAACTCGACGTGCCCGCGACCTTGTTGCTCCAGATCTCCAGCGGACCGAAGGAGCAGTTCATGTCGGCGAGGTTGTTGGAGGCCGCCCCCGCCCGGTCGAGGATGAAGTAGTCGACCGTCTCGGACATGTCCTTGAAGTTCTGGTCGTCGCTGCGCCAGTTCTTCAGGTTCGCGGTGATGCGCCCGGTACAGGTGAAGCGGCGCTTGCCCGGCTCCCCGTTCTCCACGCAGTCCGGGGTGTTGTAGGTCGCCGTGGCGAAGGCCGACTTCACGTTGGCGAGCGCGGAGTCGCGCAGCTGCTCGTTCGGGGTGAAGACGGTGTTCGGCACGTAGAGCTGGTCGACCTTGGCGATCTGCGCGTCCAGGAAGCGGTCGTAGTCGCGCTGGAGGTAGGTGTCCGAGCCCATCCGGTGGCGCCAGGCGTCGTACGCCGCCACGTCGTTGTTCCGTATGTACGTGTACATCTCGCGCAGCAGCGAGGGCTTCTCGGTCCAGAGGAACTCGAAGAACGTGCCCGCGTAGTTGTAGAAGCGGAAGCCGTCGCCGTCGTAGGTGGCGTGCAGGAGCTGGTCGACGCTCATGCGCGGGCCGCCGCCGGCGGTGTCGTTGATGATGCCCCGGACCAGGGACTTGCGGACGGCGATGCCGTTGTCGCGGGTGGCGCCGTCGAAGAACTCGGCGGTGCCCTCGTCCATGGCGGTGGTGCGGTCGCCCTGGTACCAGTCCCCCTGGCCGAAGGTGCCGGGGACGGCGAAGCGGCCGTTGAGGTAGTGCGTGTACTCGTGGCGGAAGAGCTCTTCCAGGGTGAGGGAGGAGTCCTGCGGGACGCGGCGCTGGTAGGTGTAGAAGGTCGCGCCGTTCTCGATGTAGATGCCGCCGTTGTTGGTGCCGTAGCCCGTCAGGATCGGGTGGTAGTTCTCGTAGTCCGCGCGGGAGGCGTAGAGCACGATGTTCAGGGTCGTGTTGGGGTCTCCGGCGAGCGGCTGGTCGGTGCCCAGGACCCGGTGGTACTGCGTCTTGACCTGCTTGCTCGCGTAGTAGAGCTGGTCGACGGTGGCCCGGTCGAGGGCGGTGCGGACCTTGATGGCGCCGTTGTCGTAGGTGTAGGTGTTCGGGAAGAGCTGCTTCTCGATGTCCTCCTTGCAGACCCCGTACGGCTTGCACGCGTTGTAGAAGTTGAGCCAGGAGACGACCTTGGCCCAGGGCTCGGTGCCGAGGCCGCTCTTCACCGGCTCCAGCATCGCGCCGAGGTCGGCGACGACCTGCTCCTGCAGACCCGCGACCTGGCCGAAGCGGCCGTACTCGCCGAGGGCGTCGCGCGCCACCCAGGCGTTGCCCGTGCCCCTGAGGTGGGTGTAGGCCGAGAAGGCCTTGAAGGTCGCCCGGTAGGCCGGGTCTGCGGCGACGGCGGCGTGGAAGGCGGCGTCCTGGTTGCCCGGGTAGACGCCCAGGTAGTTCACGGAGAGGGCGGCCAGGGCGGCGCCCGCCCAGCCGGCGTCGAGGTTGGTGGCCGGGTGGGCCGGGTCCATGGTGGCCAGGACCTTCTTGATGAGGCCCAGCTGGTGCTGGCGCAGGCCGGGCGCACTGCCCGCGTAGAGGGCCTCGCGCAGGGTCCGGGCGTTGGAGGCGGTCACGTCGAAGGTGCGGGCTGCGCCCCCGAAGTCGGCGATGGCCCGGCGCATGGCGTCCACGGTCGGGGCGTCGGTGACGTCGATCTCGGAGCGCGAGTAGTCGTGGTAGGCGACCGCGTGCAGGTAGGTGAACATCTCCTCCAGGTGGGAGGAGTTACGGCCGTCGTGCCCGGCGGCCAGGCTGGATATCCGCCGGGAGACGGCCTGGACGTGGGCGTCCGACATCACCGGGGCCAGGCGTGCGTCCCAGGTCCATATGAGCCCGCGCAGGCATCCGTCGGCCGTGACGGCCTGGTCCGCGAGGAAGTCGGCGAACTGCTCCGGGCCGAGGCTGGTGATCCCGTCGAGGGTGCAGGGGACGCCCGCGGCGACGCTCTTGGCGGTGGGGGCAGCCTGGGCGGTGGCCTTGCGGCTCTTCTCGCTGCGCTCGGAAGGCGCGGTGGCGGCCGTGGCGGCCCCGGGGACCTTCCCCGCGAGGTCCTTCCCGCCGGGGGCCGAGGCGTCGGCGGGGACGTCGCGCTTCGCGTCGGCGACGCGGTCGACCTCGTCGAACGGGTTCGCGGCCGGGGCCCCGCCGGTGAAGGTGCCGGACGCCGCGCCGCCCGCGACGGCTGCGGTCCCGCGGTCCGCGGCCTGGGTGACGGCCTGGCCGGCGGAGGCGAGGAGGGTGACCGTCACGGCGGAGGCGAGAAGGGTCGAACGCACGGTTTTGTGCTTGAACACCGAGGACTCCTGTTTGGGGAGAAGTGGGGGGTGGTGCGTGGGGGGTGGTGCGTGGAATGCCCAGCGCGAACTGCCCTGGGTCACACGGCGTTTGACGGGGATTAACGTGCCGCGGTGTGAGCTGTAACATAGTAATGTGAAATTGCACTGACAAGACCTGTGCGCCCATCAGTTCGCATCTTCTTGAGGGAGCCCTCGTGACCGACACCCCCTCCCGCCTCCACACCGGCAGCCACGACCTGCCCGTGTCACCCGAGTTGTCCCGGTTCATGGCGGGCGACTGGGCCCCCTCCCCGCTGCCCGGCTCCGCGCGCGTGCCCTCGTACGCCGTCACGCCCGCCCGCCGGGCCCGGCTCTCGGCGCTCTTCCCGGGCGAGCGGCTGATCGTCCCGGCCGGCGAGCTGAAGGTCCGCTCCAACGACTGCGACCACCGCTTCCGCCCGCACAGCGCGTACGCCTGGCTGACCGGCCTGACCGGCGAGGACCAGGTGGGCCACGTCCTGGTCATGGAGCCCTCGGGCCCGCACGGACACGAGGCGGTCCTGTACCTGCGGCCGCGCTCCTCGCGCTCTGACGGCACCGAGGAGTTCTACCGGGACCGCCGGTACGGGGAGTTCTGGGTGGGCCGCCGGCCCGACCTGGCCGAGGCGGAACGCCTGACCGGCCTGCGCTGCGCGCACCTGGACGCCCTGGGCTCACCGGCGGGCCGCGACGCCTCCTCCGACACCGCGCTCGCCGCCGCCCTGTCGGAACTGCGCCTGGTGAAGGACGCCTGGGAGGTCGGGCAGCTCCAGCTGGCCGTCGACCACACGACGGCCGGGTTCGAGGACGTCGTACGGGCCCTGCCGCGCGCCCTGGCCCATCCGCGCGGGGAACGCTGGATCGAGGGGGTGTTCGGCCTGCGCGCCCGGGCCGAGGGCAACGGCACGGGGTACGAGACGATCGCGGCGTCGGGCGCCCACGCGTGCGTCCTCCACTGGATCCGCAACGACGGCCGGCTGAACGGGGACGAACTGCTGCTCCTGGACGCGGGCGTGGAGACCGACACCCTGTACACCGCGGACATCACCCGCACCCTCCCCCTGTCGGGCCGCTTCTCCCCCGTCCAGCGGCAGGTGTACGAACTGGTCCTGGCCGCCCAGGACGCAGGGATCGCGGCGCTGCGCCCCGGCGCGAGCTTCCGCGACTTCCACCGGGCGGGCATGCGGGTGATCGCGGAGGGCCTGGCCGACTGGGGCGTCCTCAAGCACGCCGAGGGCGACCTGTACCGGCGCTACACCCTGTGCAGCAGCGGCCACATGCTGGGCCTGGACGTCCACGACTGCGCGAAGGCCCGCTCGGAGACCTACCTGGACGGCGTCCTGGAGGAGGGCCAGGTCCTGACGGTGGAGCCGGGCCTGTACCTCCAGCCGGACGACGAGACCCTCCCGGCGGAACTGCGCGGCATCGGCGTCCGCATCGAGGACGACCTGGTGATCACGGCGGACGGCGCCCACCTGATGTCGGGCGCGCTGCCCCGCACGGTGGCGGGCATCGAGGAGTGGATGGGCCGACTCCTGGAGGGCTAGACCGTCTCGGTGGGCGGGGCGCGGAGGGAGCGAGGGCTCCGGGCCGTCACACCGCAGACCGCCCGTTCACTCCTTCGAGCGGAACTCCCGTTCGGCATCCGAAAGGTCGTCGTGAACGACTGGCACGATGCGTGAGCAAATGAGCCCTTTGCTCTGCACCCGCGCCTGTTCGGGTGCACCGAGCGGGGTTTCGCGTGCACGTGGGAGGCAGAATGCCGAATTCCACCCGCCGGTCCACCCGCCGGTCCACCCGACGGTCCGCCCGATCGCCCGTCCGACAACGCCTGGCCGCGGTCGCCGCAACGCTCGGCCTGCTGCTACCCGGCCTGTGGCTGGCACCCGGGCTGCCGGGGCCCGCGCATGCCGCCGATCCTCCGCCGGTGTCCTTCGACGTCACGGTCAGCCTGGACTGGTTCGAACGGTTCGAGGTGCCGGACTTCGGCCTCGACGAGGAGGGCGAGTTCTTTCCGGAGGTGCGGATCGCGGACCACGGGCTGCTGCACGGCCGGATCGTCTCCGACGACGCCTTCCACGCCAGCACCATTCCGAATCCGTGGGTCTTCACCGAGCGGGTCACCCTGGCCGAGGGCCAGACCACGTTCCCGGTCGGGATCCAGATCAAGGACGACGACGGAGGCACCAACTTCGCGGGTGACCGGATGGACATCAGCCCGCAGAACCAGGACATCGACCTCAACCTCACCTACAACGCGCTCAACGACACCTGGACCGGCGACTCGCTCGCGTACGGGTTCATCCCTCCGGACCCGCCGTGCTACGACCGCCAGGGGAACCCGCAGGGCCAGGTCTGCTTCGTCGGGGACGGCGACCCCAACTTCCCCAACGCCGGCGACGGCAAGCGGGCCGAGGTGGGCGTGACCATCACCACCAGCCGTCACAGTGACGCCGACGGGGACGGGATCGCCGACCGGTACGAGCGCTTCGGCGTGCGCAACCCGGACAACTCGATGGCCGTCGACCTGCCGGCCTTCGGGGCCAACCCGTTGCACAAGGACGTGTTCCTGGAAATGGACTACTCGGAGGGCAAGGCACCGACGCACGAGCAGGTCGAGGCCGTCCGGCACGCCTTCGAGCTCGCCCCCCTGCCCAATCCCGAGGGCGGGGACGGCATCAACCTGCACGTCGACTCGGGCGGTCTGTGGGACAAGAAGGCCATGGAGGGGCCGCCCAAGGGCACCTGCACCGACGGAGTGGACAACGACGGGGAGAAGGGTACGGACGGCGCCGAGGAGTACGACTGCTACTTCCGCGACATCGGCGTCGAGGCCTTCAAGGCCAATTGCGACAACGGCACCGACGACGACGGGGACGGCAAGAAGGACTTCGAGGACCCGGACTGCATCGTGGGCGAGAACCTGGGCGGCGGCAATCAGATCGCGTTCCCGCTGGGCAACTGCAACCTCGACCAGGCGTACGCGGACTCGAAGGCCCGCAATCATCAGCTCCTGCGCACGAAGGTGTTCAACTACGTCCTCTACACGACCAAGGATCTCGACACGGACGGCACCGGTCCCGACACCGGCTGCGACGGCGGCGGCTGGGGCGGCGGAATCAACATCGTCCTCTACGACACGAGGGCCGCGGGGCTCATGCACGAGCTGGGCCACAACCTCGGGCTCGACCACGGCGGCAACGAGAAGCACAACTGCAAACCCAACTACGTGAGCGTCATGAACTACAACCTCACCAACGGCATCCCACGCCGGGGTGGCGGGGTGATCGTCGACTTCTCGCCGGCCCGCATCACGACGGACGGCAGGCCGCCCGCCCCAGACCTGCCGGGCCGTTCCAAGGCCCCACTGGACCCGCTCAAGGAGGACGACCTCCACGAGAGCCGGGTGCTCGACCCGCGCGACACCGCCAACCAATTCGTCTTCGCCGACGGCGCGGGAAAGAGGCGCACCACCCCACTGAACGAGAACCCCGACTGGAACGGCGACAACCCGAAGGGCTTCGGCGACGACGGTGACGCCCGCCAGATCGTCAACATCGACGACGGCACGAACATCGGTGTCCCCGACTGCGAGAACACCACGACAAGCGGACCCGAGCTCACCGGCCACGACGACTGGAGCCTGGTCAAGGCCTACATGCCGAACCGCTTCCCGAGGCCCGGCAGCGCGCCGCCCGTGAGCGAGGGCCCGCCCCTCCCGAGCAGCGAGGAGGCCGCGCAGATCCAGGCCCTGAACAACACCACCGACCTCGCCCTGACCATGGCCGACGCGCCGGATCCGGTCGCCGCGGGCGAGCGCCTGACCTGGACGGTCGGCGTGGCCAACAACGGCCCCAACTCCTCCACCTCCACCCAGGTCACCACCGAGCTGCCCGCCGACGTCACCGACGCGTCCGCCACCGGCCCCTGCCTGGTCTCCGGCCGCACCGTCACCTGCAACCTGAGCGAGGTGCCGCAAGGGGCGAGCAGGCAGTACACGATCAGCGCCCGGGTCCCCGCGGACCTGGTCTACCGCAACGGCGGACCCAAGACGATCAGCGCCACCTCGACCGTGGTCAACCGCGTCGGCCCGGACGCGCAGCCGGCCGACAACACCGCCTCCGCGGACACGAGGGTCATCGCCAAGGCCGACGTGAGCATCACCGGGACCCGTGCCACCAGCCCGCTGGAGGTGCTCATCGGCGAGCCCGGCTCGGCCTCGCTGGAGGTGACCGTCGCCAATGCCGGGCCGTCCACCCCGATCGACACCCGGCTGACCACCACGGCCACCGCGGACGCAGGCGTGACCGTCACCCCGGCGACCGCGACCGTCCAGCAGACGGCCCTGAGCGTGGGCACGCCGCAGAAGGCCGCCTACACCGCGCAGCTGGCGTGCACGTCGCCCGGTCTCAAGCGGGTACGGCTCGACTCCACGCTGGCGTTGAAGAACGCCGAGGACGTCGATCCGAACCCGGCGAACAACACCGCTTCCACCTCGTTCCAGATCGACTGCGTGGTGCCGATCGCGATCAACGTCCGCCCCGGCGGCTTCCCTAACTCCATCAACCTCAACACCGACGCCACACTGGCCGCGCTGACCACCCGGGCCGGCGAGTACGGCCTGCCGCTGCCCTTCAGCGCGACGGCCATCGACGTGGCGCAGACCTACTGGGGCCTGCGGGAGCGGCTGTTCAACACCGCCACCCCCGCCGGAGCCAGGGAGACGCACGGCATCGGTCACCCCGCCGACTCCTACGAGCTGGACGAGCGCACCCGGGACCGCGACACCGACCTGGTGATGCACTTCAAGCCGAGCGAGTCGGGGCTCACCCTCGGCTCGACCCGCGCCTGTCTGAAGGGCAAGTACCGGGCCGCCCCCGGCGGGCCGGTGTACACCTTCCTGGGCTGCGATTCCGTCAGGGTCGTGAACTGACGCAGAGGTCCGACGCAGTGATCTGACGCAGTGATTCGACGCAAGGCCCCGCCGGTCCGGTCGGCGGGGCCTTCGTGCGGGGCGGGCTACGGGAGGACCGCGAAGCCGTCGAGTTCGACCAGCGCCTGCTCGTCCCAGAGGCGGACCGCGCCGATGACCGCCATCGCGGGGTAGTCGCGGCCCGCCAACCGCCGCCAGATGCGGCCCAGTTCGGCTGCGTGCACCCGGTACGCCGCCACGTCCACCGCGTACACCGTGACCCTGGCCAGGTCCGCCGGGGAGCCGCCCGCCGCGGCCAGGGCCGTCAGGAGGTTGGCCAGCGCCACTTCGAACTGCTCGACCAGGCCCTCCCCGACCACCTTGCCCCCGCCGTCCAGCGCGGTCTGGCCGGCCAGGAACACCAGCCGTGAGCCGGTCGCCACCACGGCGTGGGAGAAGCCCGTCGCCGGCGAGAGCTCCGCCGGGTTGATCCGCTCCGGGGTCATCCGGCCGCCACCGCCCGGTAGAGCTCCTTCGCGATGATCGAACGCTGCACCTCGCTCGCCCCCTCGTAGATCCTCGGCGCCCGCACCTCCCGGTAGAGGTGTTCCAGCAGGTGGCCCCGCTGGAGCGCGACCGCGCCGTGCAGTTGGACCGCGTGGTCCACGACGTACTGGGCCGTCTCGGTGGCCAGCAGCTTCGCCATCGCCGCCCGGCGCGGTACGTCGCCCGCTCCCCCGTCGTGCGCCCCGGCCGCCGCGTACACCAGCAGCCGGGCCGCCTCCGTGCGGGTGGCCATCTCCGCCACCCGGTGCGCGACCGCCTGGAGGTCGCTCAGCGTCCCGCCGAAGGCGGTGCGGCCCGCCGTGTGGGCGAGGGTGGCGTCCAGTGCGGCCCGGGCCATGCCCACCGCGAAGGCGCCGACGCTGGGCCGGAAGAGGTTCAGGGTGTCCATCGCGACGCGGAAGCCCCGGCCGGGTTCGCCGAGGAGGTCCTCCGGGCCGACCGGGACCCCGTCGAAGGCGAGGGCGCCGATGGGGTGCGGGGAGAGCATCTCCAGGGCCTCGCCGGACAGTCCGGGCCGGTCGGCGGGGACCAGGAAGGCGGAGACCCCCTTCGACCCCGGCCCCTCACCCGTCCGGGCGAACACGGTGTAGAAATCGGCCTCCGGGGCGTTGGAGATCCAGCGCTTCTCGCCGCTCAGCACCCAGCCGCTCCCGGCGGCCGGGGCCGCCGCCAGCTCCAGCGCCGCCGCGTCCGAGCCCGCACCGGGCTCGCTCAGCGCGAACGCGGCCACCGCCCGGCCCGCGCGCACCTGCGGCAGCCACCGCTCGCGCTGTCCGGCGCTGCCCGCCCGCAGTACGGGATACGCCCCGAGCCCCTGGAGCGCGAGCGCCGTCTCGGCCTCCGTGCAACCGTAGGCGAGCGACTCCCGGAGCAGGCACAGCTCCAGCGCGCCCGCCGTGAACACCCGTTCCAGGAGGCCCAGCTCCCCCAGGGCGGCCAGCAGCGGCCGGTTGACCCGGCCCGGCTCCCCCTTCTCGGCCAGCGGCCGCAGCCGCTCGGCCGACAGTGCGCGCAACTGCCCGCACCACTCCTCCTGGTCCACCCCGAGCGCGAATCCGTTCATCCGAACATCCCCGCTTCTATCGCGTCCTGTTGACTGCCGTCACCATCACGATACGCTCGTCACGGTGACCGCACGGCCCGCTCCACCCCACCCGGGACCGTCGCAAGGGGGCGAACCCGCCTTGGACCTGAAGCCATCCGCTCACACCGACACTTTTGCCCGCGACCACCTGCCACCCGCGGACGCGTGGCCGGAACTCCTCTTCGAGCTGCCCGAACTGGCCTACCCCGACCGCCTCAACTGCGGGGCCGAACTGCTCGACGCCACCATCGCCCGGTTCGGGCCCGAGGCCCCCGGCCGGCCCGCCTTCCGCAGCGGTTCGGGCGAGGTGTGGACGTACGGGGACCTGCGCGAGCGCGTGGACCGGCTCGCCCACGTGCTCACCGCCGACCTCGGCGTCGTCCCCGGCAACCGGGTGCTGCTGCGCGGGCCCACCGGCCCCTGGCTCGCCGCCTGCTGGCTCGCGGTGATGAAGGCGGGCGCGGTGGCGGTGACCGTACTGCCGCAACAGCGCGCGCAGGAGCTGGCCACGGTGTGCTCGATGGCCCGGGTGCAGTTCGCGCTGTGCCACGCGGGCGTGCTGGACGACCTGGTCAAGGCGGAGGTTCCGGGGCTGCGGATCACCGCGTACGGGGGCGGGGCCGAGGACGACCTGCTCCGGCTGGCCGAGAGACACACGGAACCCTTCGAGGCCGCCCCGACCTCCGCCGACGACGTGGCCCTGATCGCCTTCACCTCCGGCACCACGGGGCGGCCGAAGGGCTGCATGCACTTCCACCGGGACCTGCTCGCCGTGGCCGACACCTTCTCCCGGAGCGTGCTGCGCCCGCACCCCGACGACGTCTTCGCGGGCAGCCCGCCGCTCGGCTTCACCTTCGGCCTCGGTGGGCT
The DNA here is from genome assembly GCF_044541755.1 of Streptomyces sp. NPDC085524. Lineage (NCBI taxonomy): Bacteria > Bacillati > Actinomycetota > Actinomycetes > Kitasatosporales > Streptomycetaceae > Streptomyces > Streptomyces sp. NPDC085524. The sequence goes on along the minus strand of NZ_JBITTH010000018.1, from coordinate 31,723 downwards.
GGTCGTCTTCCCGCTGCGGGCCGGCGCCAGCGCGCTGCTGCTGGAGGACGCGGTGCCGCGCCGGCTGCTGCCCGCGCTCGCCGAGCACCGGGTGACGGTGCTGTTCACGGCGCCCACCGCCTACCGGGCGATGCTGGACGCGCTGGGCCCGTACCACGTGGGCATGTACGACCTCTCGGCGCTGCGACGCTGCGTCTCGGCCGGGGAGAACCTGCCCGCCGCGACCTGGCAGGCCTGGTACGAGCGCACGGGCCTGCGGATCATCAACGGCATCGGGGCGACCGAGCTGCTGCACATCTTCATCTCGGCCGCCGACGGGGACGTCCGGCCCGGGACCACCGGCCGGGTGGTCCCGGGCTGGCAGGCGCGGGTGGTGGACGAGTCCGGCCGGCCCGTCCCGGACGACGAGCCGGGGCTGCTGGCCGTGCGCGGCCCGGTGGGCTGCCGCTACCTGGCCGACCCGCGCCAGGCCGAGTACGTACGGGACGGCTGGAACCTGACCGGGGACACCTACGTCCGCGACCCGGACGGCTACTTCCGCTACGTCGCCCGCGCCGACGACATGATCATCTCGTCGGGCTACAACATCGCCGGCCCGGAGGTGGAGGAGGCCCTGCTGCGCCACCCGGACGTGGCCGAGGCCGCCGTGGTGGGACGCCCGGACGAGCGACGCGGGCAGATCGTGGTGGCGTACACCGTGCCGCGCCAGGGCGCCACCCTGACCGAGGAGGCGTTGCGCGCCTTCATGCGGGCCGAGCTGGCCCCGCACAAGTGCCCGCGCGCCTTCGTCTTCCTCTCCGAGCTGCCCCGGACCGGCACCGGCAAGCTGCAACGCTTCCGGCTGCGCGATCTAGCATGAACCCGTGGCCGAGCAGCACACCCCGCGATCTCTGATCGTCACGTTCTACGGCGCCTACGGGCGGGCCTTCGAGGGGCCGGTCCCGGTGTCCGCGCTGATCCGCCTGCTGGGCGCGGCCGGCGTGGACGCCCCGTCGGTCCGCTCGTCGGTGTCCCGGCTGAAGCGGCGCGGCTTCCTGCTGCCCGAGCGCGCCGCGGACGGCTCGGCCGCTTACGGGCTCTCCGAGGAGGCGCAGCAGCTGCTGGACGACGGGGACCGGCGCATCTACGGCAGCCCGGAGACCTCCGACGAGTGGCTGGTGGCGGTGTTCTCCGTCCCTGAGCAGGAGCGGAGCAAGCGGCACCTGCTGCGCTCGCGGCTGGCCCGGCTCGGTTTCGGCTCGGTGGCGCCGGGCGTGTGGATCGCCCCGGCCCGGCTCGCGGAGGAGACCGCGCACGCGCTGGAGCGGCTGCGGCTGACGCCGTACGTGGAGCTGTTCCGCGGCGCCCACCTCGGTTTCGCCCCGACGGCGGAGGCAGTGGCCCGCTGGTGGGACCTGGCGGCCCTGGCCAAGCAGCACGAGGAGTTCCTCGACCGGCACGGACCCGCCCTGCGCGCCCTCCGGTCGGGGCCGGAGCCGACCCCGGAGGAGGCCTACCGCGGCTACCTGCCGGCCCTGGACAGCTGGCGCCGGCTCCCGTACGCGGACCCGGGCCTGCCCCGCGACCTGCTTCCGGCGGACTGGCCGGGCGACCGCGCCGCGGCCGTCTTCGCCGAACTGCACGCACGCCTGTGGGAGCGGAGCGCGCTGTTCGCGCAACCGTGAGGGGCCGTGAGACGTCGAGCAGGTATGACGCCACGCGCTGCGCGCCCCGCCCCGAAGAAGCCCTCCTTCAGGAAGCGCTGCCTCACGCTGGGCCCGGCCGGGCTCGTCGGCTCCGCGGCGGGCTTCGCGGCCATCACCCTGGCCTCCCGCTCCCGCGAGTACTGCCACGCCGGCGCGGATGCGGGCGGCCGCATGGAGCTGTCGCTCACGCTCCTGCCGCTGGCCGTGGTCTTCGGCGTGGTGGCCCTGCTCGTGGCCTTCCTCCTGGACCGGCAGCCCGTGGCACTGCAGCTGGGCACGGTCCTGGTCGTGCTGGCCGGTCTGACGGTGCTGTACTTCGCCGTGCGCGGCACCCTCGCCGGGTACCCCGGGGACCTGGCGAAGTGCGGGCCGGACAACGTGCCGCCGTGGTGGCCGGGTTGGCTGCCCGCATGAGGAGCACCGGGTGCGCGCGGGCCGGGGGACTCCGGGTGCCCGCGTGAGGAGGTCCGGCGGCGCGCGGGGCGCGGAAATCCGGGTGCACGCGGTCCGCGCGGCCCGCCAGGATGTGCCATGACTTGGACCTTCAGCCCAGACCTCGACGCCTACCTCGCCGCGGCGGGCCCGGCGGTGGCCGCGCAGCCCGTCTCCAACACCCTCCTGCTCACCGTCGCCGACGCGCTGGAACGGCGCGGGCCGCACGCCTACGGAGAGGCCGATCCGGTCTTCGGCTGGTGGACCGGGGCCGACGGGGCGGTCTCCGGGGCCCTGCTGTGCACGCCGCCCCATCCGCTGCAGCTCGGCGCGCTGCCCGAGGAGGCGGTGCTCGCGCTCGGGTCCGCCCTGACGACCGAGCCGCTGCTCGCCGGGGTGGACGGCATCAGCGCCCGGCGCCGTGACACGGACACGCTGGCGGCGGCGTGGGGACGGCCGTCCCGCCTCGCCGAGGAGAACCGCCTCTACCGGCTGGCCGGGCTCGTCGACCCGGATCCCGCCCCAGCCGGGCGGTCCAGGCCCGCCACCGAGGAGGACCTTCCGCTGCTGCTGGAGTGGGTCGCGGCCTTCGACGAGGAGCTGGGCCAGCCGGGCACCGGCTCCGAAGCCGGCCTGCGCGACCGGCTCTCGTACGGCGGGGTCCTGCTCTGGGAGGATGCCGGGGTGCCCGTCTCACTCGCTTCCTTCAGCCGCCCGATCGGCTCCGCCGCCCGCATCGGGTCGGTCTACACCCCGCCCGCGGTCCGTGGCCGCGGCTACGCCGCCGGGGTCACGCACGCGGCGAGCGAAGCGGCGTACGCGGCCGGCGCCTCCGAGGTGCTGCTCTTCACGGACCTGGCCAACCCGACGAGCAACGGCGTCTACCTGCGCCTGGGCTACACGCCCGTCGAGGACCGGGCCGAGGTGGTCGCGGCATGAGCACGCCCGCCGAGCCGGACGAACCGGTGGAACCGCTGGAACCGCTGGAACCGCTCTGGATGCTGGTGGCGAACGTGGTGGAGTGGCGCCGCTGCGGTGAGGGCGGCCAGGGACAGCGCCCGGGCACGAAGACCTTCAAGGGCGGCGCCAAGCTGTACGTCTACGGTTTCGCGGACGGCCGGGACGTGTGCAGGGTCGTGGGCCGGCCCCGGAACTCACCGCGTTACGTCGAGGGGTACGTCCACACCCGCCATCTGCACACGTTCCGCACGAAGTTCGTCCGCAGCCCGGCCGTGCTCCGGGCCACCGAGTGGTCCCACTTCTGGGGCGCTACGGGCGAGGCGGACGCGGCGCAGGCGGCTCCGTACATGGAGCGCCACGCCGGGGCGCTGCGCTCCGAGCGCTGGCTCGACTGGCACCACCCCCGGCCGTGCCTGTGCCACGAGTGCCTCAACCCCGGCCGGTAGGCGGTTTGCGGCTGCCCGCCCGGTAGGGGGCGGGCCAGGGTGCGGCCGGGCCCTCGTAGGACTGGTCGGCAGCTGCGTGCAGGGTCCAGTGCGGGTCGTAGAGGTGGGGGCGGCCCAGCGCGCAGAGGTCGGCGCGGCCCGCCAGGAGCAGGGAGTTGACGTCGTCCCAGGAGGAGATGGCGCCGACGGCGATGACGGGGACGCCGAGGGAGTTGCGGATCCGGTCGGCGTACGGGGTCTGGTACGAGCGCCCGTACTCGGGGGTCTCGTCCGCGACCACCTGCCCGGTGGACACGTCGATCGCGTCGGCTCCGTGCTCCACGAAGGCGGCCGCGATCCGCACCGCCTCCTCGGGCGTGGTGCCGCCGGGCGCCCAGTCGGTGGCGGAGAGGCGGACGGTCATCGGGCGGTCCCCGGGCCAGACGGCGCGGACCGCGTCGAAGACCTCGAGCGGGAAGCGCAGCCGGTTCTCCAGCGGCCCGCCGTAGGCGTCGTCGCGGCGGTTGGTGAGGGGCGAGAGGAACCCGGAGAGCAGGTAGCCGTGGGCGCAGTGCAGTTCCAGCAGGTCGAAGCCGCTGTCGGCGGCGCGGACCGCGGCGGCCGCGAACTCCGAGCGCAGCGCCGCCAGGTCCGCTTCGGCGAGGGCGCGCGGGACGGCCGAGACGCCCGGCCGGTACGGCAGCGCGGAGGCGGCGACCAGAGGCCAGTTGCCCTCGGGGAGGGGGTCGTCCATGCCCTCCCACATGAGCCGGGTCGAGCCCTTGCGGCCGGCGTGCCCGAGCTGGACGCCGAGGGCGGTGCCGGGGGCGGAGGTGTGGACGAAGTCGGCGATGCGCTTCCAGGCGGTGGCCTGCTCCTGGGTCCACAGGCCGGCGCAGCCGGGGGTGATGCGGCCCTCCTCGCTGACGCAGACCATCTCGGTCATCACCAGCCCCGCGCCGCCGAGGGCGCGGGCGCCGAGGTGGACGAGGTGGAAGTCCCCCGGCACGCCCCCGTCGGCCGAGTACATGTCCATCGGGGAGACCACGACCCGGTTGCGCAGGGTCAGGCCCCGCAGCCGCAGCGGGGTGAACATCGGCGGGGTGTCCTCGTCCGGGCAGCCGAAGTCCCGTTCCACGGCCCGGGTGAACCGCTCGTCGCGCAGCCGCAGGTTGTCGTGGGTGACGCGGCGGCTGCGGGTGAGGAGGTTGAAGGCGAACTGCCGGGCGGGCTGGCCGACGTACCCCTCGATCTCCTCGAACCAGCGCATGCTGGCGGCGGCCGCGCGCTGGGTGCTGGCGACGGCGGGGCGCCGCTCGGCCTCGTAGGCGGCGAGGGCGTCCGGTACGCCGGGGTGGGCGCGCACCGCTTCGGCGAGGGCGAGGGCGTCCTCCACGGCGAGTTTGGTGCCGGAGCCGATGGAGAAGTGCGCGGTGTGCGCCGCGTCGCCGAGCAGGACCACGTTGCCGTGCGACCAGTGCTCGTTGACGACGGTGCGGAACTGCGTCCACGCGGAGCGGTTCCCGCGCAGCGGCCGCCCCTGCAGGGCCTCGCTGAAGGTCTTGGCGCAGCGGGCGGCGGACTCGGTCTCGTCGCACAGGTCGAAGCCGGCCGCCCGCCACACCTCTTCGCGCATCTCGACGATGACCGTGGAGGAGTCGGCCGAGTAGGGGTAGGCGTGCAGCTGCACGACCCCGTGCTCGGTCTCGGCGATCTCGAAGCGGAAGGCCTCGAAGGCGAAGTCGGCGGCGAGCCAGATGTAGCGGCAGCGCCCCGGCGTCACGGACGGCCGGTAGTGCGCCGCCCCGGCCTCGCGGACGGCGCTGTGCACCCCGTCGGCCGCGACCACCAGGTCGTACGAGGCGGAGAGCGCGGCGGGGTCGGGGGCCTGCGTCCGGAACCGGAGCCGGACGCCGAGCCCCGCACAGCGTTCGTGCAGGATCTCCAGGAGCCGGCGCCGGCCGATGGCGGCGAAGCCGTGGCCGCCGGAGGTCAGGAGCCGGCCCCGGTGCACGACGTCCACGTCGTCCCAGCGCACGAACTCCGCGCCGAGGGCGGCGTGGACGACGGTGTCCGCCCGCTCGATGCCCCCGAGGGTCTCGTCGGAGAGCACCACGCCGAAGCCGAAGGTGTCGTCGGGGGCGCCCCGCTCCCAGAGCTCGACGGTGTGCCCCTGCCGGGCCAGCAGCGCGGCCGCGTAGAGGCCGCCGGGGCCCCCGCCGACGACGGCCACCCGCATGGCGGCTACCTCCCCTGCCACTGCGGCGGCCGCTTCCCGGTGAAGGCGGCGTGGAACTCGGCGTAGTCCCTGCCGTTCATCAGCAGGGCCTGGGTGGCGGCGTCCAGCTCCACCGACGCGGCGAGCGGCATGTCGAGTTCGGCGGTGAGCAGGGCCTTGGTCTGTGCGTAGGCGAGTACGGGGCCCGAGGCCAGGTGCAGCGCGAGCTCGCCCGCCCGTACGAGGGACTTGCCCTCTTCGGTGAGCTCGCTGAGCAGGCCGATCCGCTCGGCCTCGGCGGCGCGTACGGGCTCTCCGAGCATCAGCAGCCGGGTGGCGTGGCCGAGGCCGACGACCCGGGGCAGCAGGTAGGCGGCGCCCATGTCCCCGCCGGAGAGGCCGACGCGGGTGAAGAGGAAGGCGAAGCGGGCGGTGGGGTCGGCGATGCGGAAGTCCGCGGCGAGCGCGAGGACGGCTCCGGCCCCGGCGGCCACCCCGTGCACGGCGGCGATCACCGGGAAGGGGCATTCGCGGATGGCGCGCACGACCTGACCGGTCATCCGGTTGAAGTCGAGGAGCTGGGCGGTGTCCATGGCGAGGGTGGCGCCGATGATCTCGTCCACGTCTCCGCCGGAGCAGAAGCCGCGTCCCTCTCCGCCGAGCACGAGGGCGCGCACGGAACGGTCGCGGGAGAGTTCGGCGAGCAGATCGCGCAGGTCGGCGTAGGCGCCGAAGGTGAGCGCGTTCAGCTTCTCGGGACGGTCGAAGGTGACGGTGGCGACGCCGTCCTGCCGGGTCAGCCGGAGGTGGTGCCACCGTTCGGTCGCTGCTGTGGAACCGGTGAAGGGGCTCACCCTCCCGACGGTATCACCGGATCCTGACTGCCGTCATAGAAACGCGACACGACACGCGACCGCCCGGCGATCTGACGGCGCGCCGGGACGACCACCACCCCGACCCCTGGCAGGAGCACGGCCGCGGCCTGCTGCTGATCCGCGCCCTCAGCTCCGCCTGCGGTCACCGCCGTACCGCGCGCGGCAAGGCGGTGTGGTTCACCCCGCCCGCGCGCGTATGACCATGCGCCAGGTTTCCGACCGGGCGCAGCATCCCGGTCAGGCGGCAGGCTTCGGCTTGGCCATCGTGGCCACGAGTACGGCCTTGATGGTGTGCAGCCGGTTCTCGGCCTCGTCGAAGACGATGGAGTGCTCCGACTCGAACACCTCGTCCGTCACCTCGAGCGATTCCAGCCCGTGGCTCTCGTGGATCTCCCGGGCCACCTTGGTCCCGAGGTCGTGGAAGGCCGGCAGGCAGTGCATGAACTTCACGTCCGGATTCCCGGTGGCCCGCAGCACGTCCGTGGTGACGGCGTACGGGGACAGGGCGGCGATCCGCTCGTCCCAGACCTCCTTGGGCTCGCCCATCGACACCCAGATGTCCGTCAGGACGAAGTCGGCCTGGGCGACCCCCTCCGCGATCTCCTCGGTCAGGGTGATCCGCGCACCGCTCTCCGCGGCCAGCCTGCGCGCCTCGGCCACCACCGGCTCGGTCGGCCAGTAGGCCTTCGGCGCGACGATCCGCACGTCCATGCCCAGCAGTGCACCCGTCACCAGGTACGAGTTGCCCATGTTGAAGCGGGCGTCGCCGAGGTAGGCGAAGGAGATACGCTCCAGCGGCTTGGTGCTGTGCTCGGTCATGGTGAGGACGTCGGCCAGCATCTGGGTGGGGTGCCAGTCGTCGGTGAGGCCGTTGAAGACGGGTACGCCGGCGAAGGCGGCGAGCTCCTCCACGGTGTCCTGACTGTCGCCCCGGTACTCGATCGCGTCGAACATCCGGCCCAGCACCCGGGCGGTGTCCCGGACCGACTCCTTGTGCCCCATCTGGGAACCCGAGGGGTCCAGGTAGGTGGTGTGGGCGCCCTGGTCGGCGGCGGCGACCTCGAAGGCGCAGCGGGTGCGCGTCGAGGTCTTCTCGAAGATCAGGCAGATGTTCCTGCCCTGGAGCTGGCGCTGCTCGATCCCGGCCTTCTTGGCCGCCTTCAGGTCGGCGGCGAGCTCGACCAGACCGCGGAACTCGGCGGCGGTGAAGTCGAGCTCCTTGAGGAAACTGCGGCCGGTGAGGTCGGTGGCCATGGGGATCGCTCCAGCGTCACGGTGACAGGGGATGTTGGAAGTCTATACGATCCTCTGTATTGATATACAGAAACGTGATCGCCGCCTCACCGAGTCGTGCAGCCGCCGGGCGGGCCCGCTCAGGCCACCGCGTCCCGCTCGACCGGGCAGCTCATGCAGCGCGGCCCCCCTCGGCCGCGGCCCAGCTCGCTGCCCGGGATCTCGATGACCTCGATGCCCTCCTTGCGCAGGTGGGTGTTGGTCGTCACGTTCCGCTCGTACGCGACCACCACCCCCGGCTCCACGGCCAGCACGTTGCACCCGTCGTCCCACTGCTCGCGCTCCGCCGAGTGCACGTCCTGGGTCGCCGTCAGCACCCGGATGGAATCGAGGCCGAGGGCCGCCGCGATCGCCCGGTGCATGTGCTCGGCCGGATGGTCGGTCACCTTCAGCTCGCCCGGACCGTCGCCCGGCTCGATCGTGTACGAGCGGAGCATGCCGAGCCCCGCGTACTGAGTGAACGTATCTCCATCGACCATGGTCATCACGGTGTCCAGGTGCATGAAGGCCCGCCGCTTCGGCATGTCGAGGGCCACGATGCTGCGCGCCGAACCGGCGGCGAACAGGCCCCGCGCCAGCATCTCCACCGCCTGCGGGGTGGTCCGCTCGCTCATCCCGATCAGCACCGCGCCGTTGCCGATGACCAGGACGTCGCCGCCCTCGATCGTCGAGGGGTAGTCCGCCTGCCCCTGCGACCAGTAGTGGAAGGCCCCGGAGGAGGTGAACAGCGGGTGGTGGCGGTAGATCGCCTCGAAGTGCACGGTCTCGCGCTGCCGGGCCGGCCAGCGCATCGCGTTGATGGACACCCCGTCGTAGATCCAGGCCGAGGTGTCCCGGGTGAAGAGGTGGTTGGGCAGCGGCCCCAGCAGGAAGCCGTCCAGGTCCAGCGCGTGGAAGCGCACCGACAGCGGCTCCGCGTGCCGTTCCAGGTACTCGCGCTTGGTCATCCCGCCGACCAGCGCCTCCGCCAGCTCGGCCGAGGACAGCCCGTCGAAGTCCGCCCGCAGGTGGTCGGTGGCGAGCGGCCCGTACTCCTTCTCGTCGAAGACCCGGTCCAGTACGAGATGCCTCGCCTCCGGGATGTCCAGCGCTTCGACCAGCAGGTCCTCGAAGAGGTGGACGGCCACACCCCGGTCGCGCAGCACGTCCGCGAAGCCGTCGTGCTCCTGCCGGGCCCGGCGCACCCACAGCACGTCGTCGAAGAGGAGCGCGTCCTTGTTGCTCGGTGTGAGCCGCTTCAGCTCCAGGTCGGGCCGGTGGAGGATGACGCGGCGAAGCCGCCCGGTCTCGGAGTCGACATGGAATCCCATGCCGTACACGTTCCCAGACGGGGCGGCTTTGACCCGGCGTCGGCTCAGCGGACCGGGGTGAGACCGAGCAGCGCCGTCGGCGCGCCCACGAGCTCCGGGGCGACCACGCCCAACTTGGGCAGCGTGACGTCCGGCAGACCGTAGTTCGCGGCGTTCGGCATGGTCAGCGGGGAGCCGACGACCGCACCGGGGGTGTGGGCGCGCATGTCCGTGTCGGGGGCCGTCAGGGACCCCTCGCCGTCCGTCGCCGGGTCGCCCAGCACGTTCGGAACCGGCGTGGAGACGAGGGTCCGGCCGAGCTCGGTGCTGAGCGGGACCGTCGGGAGCAGCGGGGTCGGAAGCATGTCCCCCACGTGCTGGACCGGCGTCTCGGGCGCTCCGACGACCGGCACCGGGATCCCGGTGGCCACGCGCGGGGTGTCCACGCCCAGCGTGGTCCTGACGGCGTCCAGGGGGACGCCGACCGGCACCGAGTCGGCGACGGCCGGGGTGGCAGCGCCGGCCGCGGCCATACAGGTCATGAGCGCCGCAATGCTTCCGCGCGCGGTCATCTTCATAGGTGACGTTCCGTCCTTCCAAGGTCGCGGACATTCCGCTGCCCTGGATGAACGATCCCGCCGGGTGGTTTCCCGGCGTTCTCGACGAAAGTTCCCCCATACGACCTAAAGAGCGGCCGCCCGGAGGTCGCGGCTTGACGCCCCGGGCGGCCGCCGGCAGGTGCCTTCGGAACGTGCCTGCGGTGCTCCGGTGTCAGAGCCGGGGGTCGACCGGCTCCGACTCCAGGGCGAGCACCGCGAAGACGGCCTCGTGCACCCGCCACAGCGGCTCCTCGGCGGCCAGCCGGTCCAGTGCCTCCAGACCGAGCGCGTACTCGCGCAGGGCGAGCGAGCGCTTGTGCCCGAGGAAGCGCTGGCGCAGCCTCTCCAGCTGGTCCGGACGGGTGTACTCCGGGCCGTAGATGATCCGCAGGTACTCGCGGCCGCGCACCTTGACGCCGGGCTGCACGAGGCGGCCCTTGGCGTCCCGGGCGTAGGCCTGGAGCGGCTTGACCACCATGCCCTCGCCGCCTGCGGCCGTCAGCTCCAGCCACCAGTCGGTGCCGGCCCGTACGGAAGCCTCGTCCGCGGTGTCCACGAGGATCCGGCCGGTGCGGCGCAGCAGCCCCGTGCCCGCCGCCTCGTCCGCGGCGACCAGCCGGTCCAGCCAGAACAGCTGCTCGTCGTGGGGTACGGCGGCCAGCGAACGCCCGGCCGCCGCCAGCAGCTGGAAGGGCGCGAAACGTACGCCGTCCAGCCCGTCGGTGGTCCAGCAGTAGCGCCGGTACGCCTCGGTGAAGGCCGCCGCGTCGGCGGCCCGGCCGCGCTGGCGCTCCAGCAGCTCCCCGGTGTCGACGCCCCGGGCGGCGGCCGCCTCGAGGGCGGCGAGCGCACTCGGGAAGACGGCGCCGGAGGCCGCGCCCACGGCGGCGTACTGGTTGCGCAGCAGACCGGTGGACTTCAGCGACCAGGGCAGCAGTTCCCCGTCGATCAGCAGCCAGTCCGTGCCGAGCTCCTCCCAGAGGCCGGCATCGGTGACGGCCGAGCGGAGCCGGGTCAGGACCTCCTCGGTGACCTCCGGGTCCTTGAAGAACGGCCGCCCGGTGCGGGTGTAGACGGAGCCGGTGGGCCCTCCCCCACAGCCTTCGGCGTGGGAGGTGCCCCCGACGCCGAAGCGCTCGCGGGCCGCGTCGGCGTCCTTGCAGACCAGGACGGTGGCGCGGGAGCCCATGTGCTTCTCCTCGCACACGACCTGGGCGATGCCGTCCTTGCGGTACTGGGCGAAGGCCTCGGCGGGGTGCTCGAGGTACCCCTCTTCCCTGGACGTCTCGGTCGGCGCCATGGTCGGCGGCAGGTACGGCACGAGGCGCGGGTCCACCGCGAAACGGCTCATGACCTCCAGGGCCGCGGCCGCGTTCTCCTCGCGCACGTTGACGTTGCCCAGGTGCCGGGTCTCGACGACCCTGCGCCCCTGCACGTCGGCCAGGTCGAGCGGGCGGACGCCGCGTGACGAATCCGACGCAGCACCGCCGGGCGCCTCGGCGGCGAGCGGCCTGACCGGCTCGTACCAGACCTTCTCGGCCGGTACGTCGACCAGTTCGCGCTCGGGCCAGCGCAGGGCGGTCATCTTCCCGCCGAAGACCGCGCCGGTGTCCAGGCAGATCGTGTTGTTGATCCACGCGGTGTTCGGGACCGGGGTGTGGCCGTAGACCACGACGGCCTTGCCGCGGTAGTCCTCGGCCCACGGGTAGCGCACGGGCAGCCCGAACTCGTCCGTCTCGCCGGTGGTCTCCCCGTACAGGGCGTGCGAGCGGACCCGGCCGGAGGTGCGGCCGTGGTACTTCTCGGGCAGGCCCGCGTGGCAGACCACCAGCCTGCCGCCGTCGAGCACGTAGTGGCTGACGAGGCCGCGGATGAACTCCCGTACCTCGCGGACGAACTCCTCCGGTTCCTGCTCCAGCTGCTCGATGGTCTCGGCGAGCCCGTGGGTCCGCTGGACCTTGGAGCCCTTGAGGTACCGGCCGAGCTTGTTCTCGTGGTTCCCGGGCACGCACAGGGCGTTGCCGGACTTCACCATCCCCATCACGCGGCGCAGGACGCCCGGGCTGTCGGGGCCCCGGTCGACGAGGTCGCCGACGAAGACGGCGGTGCGGCCCTCGGGGTGGACCCCGTCCTCGTAGCCGAGCTTGGCGAGGAGGGTCTCCAGCTCGGAGGAGCAGCCGTGGATGTCACCGACGATGTCGAAGGGGCCGGTGAGGTGGGTGAGGTCGTTGAAGCGCTTCTCGAGCACCACCTCGGCGCTCTCGGCCTCCTCCACGGAGCGCAGCACGTGCACCTTGCGGAATCCCTCGCGCTCCAGACCGCGCAGGGAGCGCCGCAGGTCGCGGCGGTGGCGCTGGATGACGGCACGGGGAAGTCCGGCCCGGTCGGGGCGGGCGGCGTTGCGCTCGGCACAGACCTGTTCGGGCATGTCGAGCACGATGGCGATGGGCAGTACGTCGTGCTCGCGGGCGAGCTGGACCAGGCTGCGGCGGGCGTCGGCCTGGACGCTCGTCGCGTCGACGACGGTCAGGCGCCCCGCGGCGAGCCTCTTGCCGGCGATGAAGTGCAGGACGTCGAAGGCGTCCCGGCTGGCGCTCTGGTCGTTCTCGTCGTCGGAGACGAGCCCCCGGCAGTAGTCGGAGGAGATGACCTCGGTCGGCTTGAAGTGCTTGCGGGCGAAGGTGGACTTGCCCGATCCGGTGGCCCCGATCAGGACGACGAGGGACAGATCGGTGACGGGAAGTACACGGTGCTTCCCGGTGCCGGTGCCGGCCTCGATGTCGGTATCGGTGTCGATCTCGGTGGTCATGCTGCCTCGCCCTCCTTCGGGGTCTCGGTGGTGGTGATGTCGGTGGTGGTGCTGTCGGAGTCGGTGTCGGTGTCGGCCTGGGTGAAGACGGCCATCTGGGTCGGCGGCCCGACCTCGGGGTCGTCGTCGCCGACGGCGACGAACTCGACGCCGTACCCGTACCGGCTCGCGACGCCGTCGGCCCAGGCGCGGAACTCCGCGCGGGTCCACTCGAAGCGGTGGTCGCCGTGGCGGACCTGCCCGGCGGGCAGCGTCTCCCAGCGGACGTTGTACTCGACGTTCGGTGTGGTCACGAGCACGGTCCGGGGGCGGGCCGAGCCGAACACCGCGTACTCCAGGGCGGGCAGCCGCTCGAGGTCCAGGTGCTCGATGACCTCGCTGAGCACGGCCGCGTCGTAGCCGGCCAGCCGCTTGTCGGTGTAGGCGAGCGAACCCTGCAGGAGCGTGACGCGCGAGCTCTGCCGCTCCCCCATCCGCTCCAGCCGCAGCCGCTTGGCCGCCATGTTGAGGGCCCGCACGGACACGTCCATGCCGACGATCTCGGTGAACGACACCTCCTTGAGGAGGGCCTGCACCAACTGCCCCTGCCCGCAGCCGAGGTCGAGCACGCGTGCGGCGCCCGCGCCCCGCAGGGCGGCGAGGATCGCCTCCCGCCGCTGCACGGCGAGCGGCACGGACCGCTCCGCGACCTCGTCGTCGACGGCGTTGTCGATCTCCTCGACCTCGCTGCCGTCGGCCTCGGCGAGGCGCACCAGCTCCAGGCGCTCCAGCGCGTCCTGGGTCAGCCGCTTGTGGCGGGCCAGGTAGCGGGAGCTGATCAGCCCGTGCTCGGGGTGGGAGGCGAGCCATCCGTCTCCGGCGCGCAGCAGCTTGTCGACCTCGTCGGGGGCGATCCAGTAGTGCTTGGCGTCGTCGAGGACGGGCAGCAGCACGTACAGCTGCCGCAGGGCGTCGGCGAGCCTGAGCTCGCCTTCCAGTACGAGGCGCACGTACCGGGAGTCCCCCCACTCGGGGAACTGCTCGTCGAGCGGTACGGGCTCCACGTCCACGAGGTCCCAGCCCAGCGGGTCGAACAGCCGGTGCACGAGCGCCGCGCCGCCGCGTGCGGGCAGCACGGGAATCTCCACGCGCAGCGGCCTCCGCTCCTCGGGCAGCTCGGGGCGCGCGGTGCACTGGCCCTTCAGGGCGCTGCGGAACACCCCGCTGAGCGCGACGGCGAGCAGCGAGGAGGCGGCGTACGGGCGGTCGTTGACGTACTGCGCGAGCGCCGCATCGGGAGCCCCGCCCCGCCCCTTGCCCTGCCCGCGCCGCACGAGCGCGACGGGATCCACCTCCAGCAGCAGGGCCGCCGTGCACCGCTCGGCCGTGGCCTCGGGATAGAAGACGTGGGCAGTGCCGTGGGAGGTGGAGAACGCCTGCGTCCTGCCGGGATGCTTGTGCAGCAGGAAGCCCAGGTCGGTCGCGGGTCGTTCAGGGGTACCGGTGGTGGAGATCGTCAGGAACACACGAGCGAGTATCTGTCGCCGGCTCCGACCGGACCAACGTGTTTTACGCACCGGAGCTGCTGCGACGGGGACTCTCATTTCCCGTACACGAACGGTCACTCTTTGACATCCTGCTCGGGCTTGTACAACGTTCATCCTTCGTGCAACCAGGAGCGCCCGTGTACCCGCCTCCGCATTCCTACATGCCGCAGCAGCCGATACGTCGCTGGTGGCAGCACCCGGCGCTGATCATCACCGCCCTCGTCCTCTTCCCTCCGGCGGGTATCGCACTGGCCTGGACGAGTACGTGGGACCAGAAGAAGAAGATCGTCGCCACGGTCCTGTCGGGGCTGTGGTTCCTGGTGATCCTCCTGTCGGACCCGCCGCAGGAGAAGGCCGGCGACGCCAAGGCTCCGGCCGCGGTCACCGCCTCGCAGCCGCCGTCGGCGAGCGCGAGCCCGACCCCCTCGGCGACGCCGTCACCGACGCCGACGCGCACCCCGGACCCCGCGATGCCCGCGGTCGTCGGCAAGTCGTTCGCCGAGGCGGAGAAGGCCGTGGAAGACCTCGTCGACACCGAGCTGACCGCCGTCAGCGCGTACGACGACGTGAAGCTTCCTGCCGACCACGCGAGTTGGCTCGTGTGCTTCCAGGGCCCCGAGGGCGGCGTGACCCTCGTGGCGAAGTCCGCTGCGACAACCGTCCACCTCGTCGCGCCCGGCACGGCGTGCCCGGCCGAGAAGGGCGCCATCCTGCACCCGAAGCCGGCGCCCGCCCCCGAACCGACACAGGACAACGCTGATACCGGCGGCGGGTCCGCCACGGGCGGGTCCAGCAGCAGCGGCGGAAGCGGGTCGAGCGGTGGAAGCGGGTCGAGCGGTGGGGGCGGCAGCGTCGGAACCGTCCACCCCGGCGCCTTCTGTTCCCCGGCCGGAGCCATCGGCACGTACAACGGTCGTACGTACACCTGCAAGGGACCTACCCCGAACCGCTGGCGTCAATAGCCCAGGACGTCGGCGCCCAACTCCGCGATCCGGTCCGGGCCGACGCGGCAGCAGCCGCCGATGAGGCGGGCTCCGGTGTGGCGCCAGGCGGCGGTGGGCCAGGGCGTCTCGGTGCCGGGCGGGTGCCAGGTGGCGGCGGCTGCGTCCCAGACGGAGCCGTCGTTGGGGTAGGCCAGCAGGGGTTTGCCGGTGGTGGCGGCTGCGGCCTCGAGGGCGGGCAGGACGTCTGCCGGATCGCAGCAGTTGACGCCGAGGGCGATGACCTGCGGGGAGCCCGCGGCGAGGGCGAACGCCTCGGGGAGCGGGGTGCCGGAGCGGGTTCGGCCCTCGGCGACGGTGTAGCTCAGCCAGGCCGGTGCCCCCGTCCGGGCCAGGACGGTCAGCAGGGCCTCGGCCTCGTCCGGATCGGGGATGGTCTCCAGCGCGAGGACGTCCGGGCCCGCCTCGAGGAGGGCTTCGACGCGGGGCTGGTGGAAGGCGACGAGCTCGCGCACGCTCAGCCCGTACCGCCCCCGGTACTCGGAGCCGTCCGCCAGCACCGCCCCGTACGGGCCCACCGAGGCGGCCACCCACACCTCGTGCCCGGCCGCCTCTGCGGCGCGGGCCGCCAGGCCGACGCTGCGGCGCAGCAGGGCGGAGGTCTGCGCGCGGTCGTGGCCGCGGGCGGCGAAGGCCTCGTACCCGACCTGGTAGCTGGCGGTGATCAGCACCTCGGCGCCGGCCCGTGCGTACGCGGTGTGGGCGGCCTCCACCTGGTCCGGCCGCTCGACGAGCACCCGGCCCGACCAGAGCCCGCCGGACAGGTCGCAGCCCTGGGCGGTGAGCTGGTTGCTCAGCCCGCCGTCCAGGAGCAGGGTCCTGTGCTCCAGGGCTCCGGCGAGCGGGCCGGACGCGCGTGGCATCGGGGCTACCTCGTTCCGCGTGTGGGTGCGGCGGTCGTCTTCCATTGTCCGTGCCGTGTGTGGCACGTGCTCACCCGCGCGCCGGCGCATGGCGTCGCGATCACCACACTGATCGACCCCGCCCAGGCGAACGGCTGCGTGGGTCCGGCGATCGAGAACCTGGGCTTTGCCGACGCCCGTGCCACCGGCCGCGCAACCATGGGACGCGGCACACGCGGCCAGACCTTCCGCCGCACCGTCGCCTTGGTGCCGCGGTGGCGATCGGCAGGCCGCGAGCCCACCCAGGACAGCAAGCACGCCGAACCAAGGCGGCAAGACTCGACTGCGCCAAGGTGACCAACTCGCGCTGTTCCCAGACCCCGAAGACCGTTCGCGGGGCCACCGGACCAGTCCGGTTTCATGTGATTCAGCCGACAACGGCCAACATCACTAGGAACGGTGAACCTTCGTCAACCGGACGTGTCGGTCCCCGGCCCCGCCAGTGACCAGCCAGGACGGGGATCGTTGCTCGGAGGGAGCCGGACCGCCCGGCCCGCGCGCCGGCGGCCCCTCCGCAGGTGCGTCCACCGCACCCTTCCACCCGGGAAGGGGCCAGGGCCGAGGAGGCCGCCATGTCCCACCAGTCCGTGCCGGAGCCCCATCGACTCACCGGACAGACCGGACAGGCAGCGCACGACCATGCGCACCAGGAGCCCGCGGTACCCGCCCAGGGCGGTGCGCCGAAGGGCCTGCTCCAGCAGATGGAAGAGCTGATGGCGGCGCTGAACGCCGACCTCTCGCAGCTCGACGCCGACCTTCAGTCCTCCACGGAGCGCACCCCGGCCGCCGGCTCCGAGAACGAGCGCCCGGTGCACCGGGCGTACTGACCGTGCGGGTCCCGTCGCGCGCGACGGGACCCTGCCGTCAAGGCCGGGCCGCCGCCGTCGCCGGACGGGCCGTCAGGCCACTCCCGAGGCGGACCCCCGCTCGCGGACCGTCATGCGCCGCAGCAGCGCCCGTACCCGGTCGCTCGATTCGTCGGCCGCGTCGATCGACTCTATGCACTGCCAGTACAGGGTCTCGTCGTCCGTCCCGCAGGCCACCCCGACCAGGGCTATGCCCACTTCGCCCAGCAGCGCCTGCAGCCCGAGCAGCGCCTGCCGGACATCCGACACCTCGCTCAACTGGGCTGCGCGCGGCGGACGTTCGGGCGCAATGCCCTCGCCACGCAGGGCGGCTCTGTCGAGCACGCCGCAGCCTCTGCTTCCCGCTTCCCCCAGCCCCCGCGCCTCCGATCTCAGCTCCTGCGGCCCCGTGGCCGCCAGGTAGCCCCCTATGCCCTGTGCGAGCGCCTGTGCCTGCCAGGCCTCGCCCACGATGTCCCACGCAGCCCCGCTCTGTGCCAGCGCGTGCCGGCCGGCCGCGATGAGCCGTACCGCATCCATATGCCGTCCCCCGTCCGCACGACATCCCGCCGTTCTCGCCACTACCCAGAGTGAGGGCAACCGGCCAGTAAAGCCAGGGGTATTCGGAAAATGTGGACAGAAACGTGATTGTGGATGACCCCATCACTCCGAAGAGTGACAATTTGGTGCCGTAGGGCCCGCCGCGGGGAAACGGAGCTCGTTCCTCTCGATCTTCGCGGCGAGCGCATCCAGCACATCCACCCCCAGGACCTCACAGAACTGCAGCAGGTACGCGAGCACGTCGGCCACCTCATCGGCCACGCGGTGGGCGGATTCCGGTTCCTCCATGACCTTCGCGGACTGTTCCGGCGTCAGCCACTGGAAGATCTCGACCAGTTCGGACGCCTCGACGCTCAGCGCCACCGCCAGGTTCTTGGGCGTGTGGTACGGCTCCCAGCCGCGCGCGGCCGCGAAGTCCGCGAGCCGGCGCTGCAGCCGGTCCAGCCGCTCCTCGGGCCTTGACCCCGCAGGCCCCGGCCCCTCGGGCCCCGGCTCCCCGGACCGCCGCTCGCCGGCGTCGTGCGTGTCGTCCATCCCAGCCTCCTTGAGCGTCCCCAGGCCTCGGCCGGGGGCACCAACGTATCCCCCGCCCGCGACGGGCGGGGTCAGGCCTGCAGGTCCACCACCGCGACGCCCGGGAGGCGGCGGGCGGCGTCGGCCGTCGCCTCCCCGACCGCCGCCGCCAGCCGGATGTGTCCGCGGCCGCAGGAGAGCAGGGCCAGGCGCAGCAGCTCCGCGCTCTGCCGGCGGTCGAGGCCGCGGTCGAAGTCGTCGGCCAGCACGGTCAGCACCTGCCGTGCGGAGGGCAGTTCGGCGGCCGGTTCCACGGCGAGCACGCCCGGTCCGGTGAGCAGGACGAGCGCCAGCGCGAGGAAGCGGAGTTCGCCGGAGCCGAGGCGGGCCAGTTCCGTGGCGGGCCGGCCGGGGCCGCGGTCCAGCACCGCGGTGACGGGTGTGCCGCCCGCGGGGGCCCGTACGTCCAGCCCCGCGACGGCGCCCGAGCAGGCCGTACGGGCCGCCTCGGTCAGCAGCGCGTGGCGGGTGCCGCACTCGTTGCGGGTCCGGCGCAGCACGTCGGCGAGGTTGGCGCAGTCCCGCAGCAGCCTGCCCTCGCCGGGCGGGACGGGGGCGCGCATCCGGTCCGGGGCGGGGTCGCAGGGGAACACCGAGCGCAGGGCCACCACCATCTGCTCGGCCGCGGCCAGCACCTGCCGCTGCCCGGCGGTGGACCCGGCGACGCGCAGCGGGAGCAGGGCGGTGCCGAGCCGGTCGTCGGGGAGCGGGGCCCGGGTGACTCCGACAGAGCCGCCGGTCAGCCAGGCGGCCTGCACCGAGCGCCGGCCGGGGTCGCGCAGGGCGGTGGCGAGCAGGATCTGCCCGTCCTGGGAGAGGCGTTCGCCGACGATCCGCAGGGCGGGCTCGGCCTGCACGGCGAGGTCGAGCCGGACCGGGCCGGCGGGGCCGTCGACCGTACAGCCGAGCCGGAACCCGCGCCGCCGTTCCGCGTCGGGCACGGCCCGGTCGGGGATGCGGGCGCGGGCGTCGGGGAAGGCCTCCTCCAGCGTGACCCCGGAACCCAGCGCGGCGAGGGCCTCGTAGGCCGCCAGGAGCTGGGACTTCCCGCTGCCGCTGGGTCCCGCGAAGAGGGTGACGGGCCCGGTGGGGAACACCGCGCGCCGGTGCACGCCGAAGGCGGAGAGCCGCAGTTCGGTGATGACGGCGCGCGGGTGTCGCTGCGCGGGCACCGTCGGCACCGCCGGCACCGCCGGGTCCGCAGGGGACGCGGGCGGTGTGCGGCGCCCGGCCGACGGCTGTGCTTCGGCCGGGCGCGACGGGGCGTCGGACAACGGGGATACGGGGGTGGGGCGGGGCGTTGCCGCGGGCAGGGTGGCGTCCATGCGGCGGACGGTACGGGCCGCCGGGTGCCCCGTGGGCCCGGCGAACCGTTACCTCGTACGGACCTTCCTACGATCGGGGGACGGCCGCGGCCGCTATCCCCTCGACCTCGGTGCCGACCGGCGCCAGCAGGAAGACGTTCCGGTCCACCCGGTGCATTCCGCTGCCCAGTCCGAAGACCACGCCGCTGCTGAAGTCCAGGATCCGCTTGGCGACTTCGCTGTCCGCCCCGGTGAGGTCGAGCAGCACCGGAATCTGCGCGATCAGGTACTCCGCCACCTCCCGGGCGTCCGCGAAGATCTGAACCCGGATCACCACGAAGCGCCGCTGCTCCGCCGCCGACGCGCCGGGCGCCGTGGGGATCGTGCGGTGGTCCACCCGGGAGGGCCATTCGTTGCGGCTGCGCAGGGGGACCACCTGCGCGAGCCCCTCCCACTGCTCGTCGGTGACGTCGTACCTGCTCACCGGGCCGCCTCGGCCGTTGGCTTCTTGTGCATCCCCCCATCCTCTCGTGTTTCACCCGTTCAGCCCAACACCGACACGAGTCGCCCCGGCTACCCCCCGAAAGGATGGATGGGTTAGGTTAGGCAAACCTAAGTTCCCCGGAGGATGGAGAGACCCGATGCGCATGTCCGGTGCCCGCTGCGCCCCCACCGACGCCGAGCTGATCCGGTCCGTCCTGGCGGCCGCCCATTCCATGACCGTGGTCACCGACGGCCTGCGCAGCGAGGTCCGCCACCTCGACGGCTCCGACCCGATGGGCCGCCTGCACCTGCACCCCGCCGGGCCGGACGGCGGCCACGGGCACCGGCCCGCGATCCGGCTGGAGTTCACGGACATCGCCCCCACCCCCGTACGCGACCGGGTCCGCGCCCGCGTCACCCTGCGGGGCCGGCTCCTCACCCCGTACTCCGACGAGTCCGCCGACTCCACCTGCATGGAATTCGGCCAGGCCGTCCTGGAGACCTCGCGCGGAGTCGCGTACACCGGCCTCGACGAGCTGGACGCGGCGGTACCCGACCCGCTCGCCCCCTACGAAGCGGGCATGCTCACGCACCTCCAGGACGACCACCCCGACCTCGTCACCCTGCTGCTGCGCCTGGTCCGGCCGCTGCCCACCGCCGGCATGGTCCGCGCGCTGCCGGTGGCCCTGGACCGGTACGGGATCACCCTGCGCCTGGAGGAACGGCGCGGCCACCACGACGTGCGGCTGCCCTTCCCCTCCCCGCTCGACCACGTCGAACAGTCCGGCGCGCAGATCCAGGCGCTCGTCAGCGCGGCCCGGCGGCGCTCGCACCGCAACACCCTGCCGGCCTGAGGAATAGCCCCACGGACCGGCCCGTTGGACCTGATCATGAAAGCGATTACTTACAGCGCATACGGAACTCCCGACTCCCTGACGCTCGTTGAGGTGCCGCAGCCCAAGGTGGGACCAGGCGAGGTCCTCGTCCGCGTGAAGGCAGCCGGCGTCAATCCGGTGGACTGGAAGCTCGCCGCCGGATACCTCGACCCGATCCTCGAGGTCCGCTACCCGGTCATACCCGGCTGGGACGTCGCCGGGGTCGTCGAGGCGATCGGCCCGGACACCTTCGACTACGCCGTCGGCGACGAGGTGTACGGCTACGTCCGCAAGGAGTGGGTGGAGCTCGGCACCTACGCCGAACTGGTCAGCGCCCCGGTCCGCACCCTCGCGCACAAGCCCCGCGAGCTGAGCTTCGAGCAGGCCGCCGGCATCCCGCTGGCCGGTCTGACGGCCTACCAGTCCCTCACCCGGGTGGGCCTCAAGGCGGGCGAGACGGTCGTCATCCACTCCGCAGCGGGCGGCACCGGCTCCCTCGGCGTGCAGATCGCCGTCGCGCTCGGCCTGCGGGTCATCGGCACGGCGGGCGCGCACAACCACGACTACCTGCGCTCGCTCGGCGCAGAGCCCGTCCTGTACGGGGAGGGCCTGGCCGACCGGATCCGCGAGCTGGCGCCCGAAGGCATCGACGCGGGCCTGGACTTCTACGGGGACGGCGCCGTCGAGATCCTCCAGTCGCTGGTCAAGGAGCGCGAGCGGGTCGTCTCCATCGCCGACTACGAGGCCGCCGCCAAGGGCGCGCACCAGCTGTGGGTGCGCCCCGACACGGCCGACCTGACCTTCCTGGCCGAGCTGGCCGACGCCGGCAGGCTCACGGTCAATGTGGAGCACGCGCTGCCGCTCGCCGAGGCCGCCAAAGCCTGGGAGCTGAGCGCCGCGGGCCGCACCCGCGGCAAGATCGTCCTGACGGTCTGACGCACGGCCGAGGGGGCGGCCCGCAACGGACCGCCCCCTCGCGCGCTCAGGACGTGATCGGCGGCGACGACGGTGCCAGGGACGGCCCGATCGCCCGCAGCGCTCCGGGCGTGCGGCCCTCACCCCAGCCGATCTCGCGCCGGTAGCTGCCGAGCAGGCCGCGGCGCACCAGCCCGGCCTCGTCCCGTACCGCAGGGTCTTCCGGTGCAGGCCGGGTCAGCGGGGACACGAACAGCGCGTCCACCGGGCAGTTGGCCTCGCACAGGAAGCAGGTCTGGCAGTCCTCCTGCCGGGCCAGGACCGGGATCCCCCCGGGCCCGCGCTCGAACACGTCCGTCGGGCAGACCTCCACGCACTTGTCGCAGGCGATGCAGCGCTCCGCCGAGACCAGTTCGATCACGCCGCCACCGCCGCCCGCGTCCACACCCGGTCCAGGCCCCCGACCGTGATCCGGTGGTGCTGGGCCGGATCCTGCCCCGGGTGGTCAAGGCGCCGGGCCATGCCCCGGGACTCCGTCCGGGCGAGCGCCGCCGCGTACATCCAGCGCGCGTGCGCCGTCATCGCGGCCGCCTGCCGGGCCCTGACCAGGTCCGCGCCCTCGCCGTGGGGCGTGGTCCGCAGCTGCGTCCAGGCCGTGTCGAGGGAGCTCAGCGACGCCGCCAGGACGTCGCCGCGGCGCAGGTAGTTCTTGTCGTACGGCAGGACCTCCTCCTGTACGAGTTCCACGGCCGCGCGGTGCCCGTCCGCGGGTCCGGGTGTTCCCGTCGGGCGCAACCCCGCGCCCCCGGCGCCGCTCACGCGGCGGGAGGCAGCCCGCTCCGGTCCGAGGGTGAGCGCGTGCAGGGCCGCGGCCCGGCCCGCCCAGCTGCCCGAGGAGATGGCCCAGGCGGCGTTGTGGCTGCCGCCTCCGGTGAAGCCGCCGCAGATCTCCTCGCGGGTGGCCGCGTCCCCGGCGGCGTACAGGCCGGGGACTCCGGTGGCGCAGCCGTCGTCGGTGATCCGGATGCCGCCGGTGCCACGGACGGTGCCCTCGGCGAGCAGGGTGACGGAGAACCGGTCGGTGAAGGGGTCGATGCCGAGGCGGTCGAAGGTGAGGAAGAAGTTCGGCTGGGCGACCCGCATCGCCGTCCGCGCCTGCTCGTCCGCGCGGTCGAGGCGGGCGTAGACCCGGGCCCCGGTGAGGAGTTCGCGGGCGATGACCGAGCGGCCTCCCTGGCTGGCGGCGCCCTCCAGCACGCTGCCGTCCTCCTGGTAGAAGGTGGCGAAGGCGTAGAAGGCCGTCTTGGTGACGGAGGTTCCCTCGGGGGCGATCCCGTAGGAGTTGGAGAACTCCATCCCGGAGAGCTCCGCCCCGGCCTCGGCGGCGAAGAGCGCGCCGTCGCCGGTGTTGGTGTTGGTTCCGAGTGCCCCGCTGAGGAAGGCGCAGCCGCCCGTGGCGAGGACCACGGCGCCGGCCCGGACCCGGTACGCCTCGCGGGCCTGGCGGCGGTACCCGGCGGCCCCGGCGACGGCGCCGTCCGCGTCGGTGAGCAGTTCGGTGACCGGGCTGTGGTCCAGGATCCGCACTCCGGCGCGGCGGATCCGGATGCGCATCCGCCGCATGTACTCGGGGCCTTGGAGGCCGCCCCGGAGCGGCTGGCCGTCCGGGCCGGTGGGGAAGGGGTAGCGGCCGTCGACGGCCAGCTCGTTGATCCGTTCGTAGGTCTCGTCGAGGACCCGGGTCATCCAGCGGCGGTCGGCCAGGTATCCGCCGAGGCCCTCGCGGCTGGCCATGGCCGCCTCGCGGGCGGCGGGCTCGGGCGGGACGTACCAGACGCCGGTGCCGCCGGCGGCGGTGGCGCCGCTGGTACCGCAGTAGCCCTTGTCGGTGAGGACCACACGGGCCCCGGCCCGGGCCGCCTTGAGGGCGGCCCAGGTGGCGGCGGGCCCGCCGCCGACGACGAGGACGTCGGCCAGGTGACCGCTCATGCCGGCTCCCTCGTGTACCGGTTGGCGGGGCGCGGCAGGCCGTAGTTCTCCCGGAGGGTGCTACCGGTGTACTCGGTGCGGAAGAGGCCGCGGCGCTGGAGGATCGGCACGACGTGGTCGACGAAGTCGGTCAGGCCGGTCGGCAGGATCGGGGCCATGATGTTGAAGCCGTCGGCGGCGCCCTGCGTGAACCACTCCTCGAGCTGGTCGGCGATCTGCTCGGGGGTGCCGGCGAAGGTGCGGTGGCCGCGGCCCGCACCGAGGCGGGCGATCAGCTCGCGCAGGGTCAGCCCGTCGCGGCGGGCGAGCTCGGCGACGAGGGTGAAGCGGCTCTTGTTGCCGTTGATGTCCCGCTCCTCGGGGAGATCGGGCAGCGGGCCGTCGAGGGGCAGGCCGGTGAGGTCGACGCCGAGCATCCCGGAGAGCTGGGCGAGCCCGTACTCGGGGATCTGGAGGTCGGTGAGCTGCTGCTCCAGGGCCTTCGCCTCCGCCTCGGTGGAGCCGATGACGGGGGCGATGCCGGGCAGCACGAGCAGGTCGCTCTCGGCGCGGCCGTGGCGGGCGAGCCGGGACTTGAGGTCCTTGTAGAAGGTCTGGCCGTCGGCGAGGGTCTGCTGCGCGGTGAAGACGGCCTCCGCGTACTGGGCGGCGAACTCCTTGCCGTCCTCGGAGGAGCCCGCCTGCACGAGGAGCGGGTATCCCTGCGGGGAGCGCGGCACGTTGAGCGGTCCGGCGACGCCGAAGTGCTCGCCGCGGTGGGCGGCGGGGTGGAGCTTGTCGGTGTCGGCGTAGATGCCGCGCTCCTTGTCGAGGACGATCGCGTCGTCCTCCCAGCTGTCCCAGAGCTTGGTGGCTACGTCGAGGAACTCGCGGGCGCGCTCGTAGCGCCGGGCGTGTTCGAGGTGCTCGTCCCGGTTGAAGTTGCGGGCCTCGTCGACGGTGCCGGAGGTGACGATGTTCCAGCCGGCGCGGCCGCCGCTGATGTGGTCGAGGGAGGCGAACTTGCGGGCCAGGTTGTACGGCTCGTTGAAGGTGGTGGAGACGGTGGCGATGAGCCCGATGTGCTCGGTGACGGCGGCGATCGCGGAGAGCAGGGTGATCGGCTCGAATCCGCCGAGGGCGTTGTAGCGGGCCTTGCCCCACAGGGCGACCCCGTCGGCGAAGAAGATCGAGTCGAGCCTGCCGCGCTCGGCGGTGCGGGCCAGTTCCTGGAAGTACCGCAGGTCGGTGGCCCGTTCGGGGGTGCTGTCGGGATGGCGCCAGGCGGCGTCGTGGTGGCCGGCGTTCATGAGGAACGCGTTGAGGTGGAGGGTGCGGGGTGCGGTCATGTCCGGTCCTGGGGTTCGAAGGCGTAACGGGGCGAGCTGCGTGGCGGGCACGGGTGACCGGCGGGAGCCGGGTGGACGGGCAGGGCGGTGGGCGGGCCGCGGGCCCGGCCTCGGAGCGGGAGGCCGGGGCCGCGGGCAGCGCTCCGGTCCGCCGCCGCCCCCACCGGGAGGCGAACGCCGTCAGGCGGCCGGGACGCGCCAGAGGCTGAGGCGGCGTTCGACGGTGACCAGCAGCTGGTTGAAGGCCACGCCGATGGCGGAGATGGTGATGATCCCCGCGTACATCTGCGGGATCGCGAAGTTGAACTGTGAGGCGTTGATCAGGTACCCGAGACCCGCCTTCGCGCCGATCATCTCGGCGGCGACGAGGACGAGGATGGAGACGGCGCCGGCGAGCCGGATCCCGGTGAAGATGACCGGCACCGAGGCGGGGAGGATCACCTTCTGGAAGAGCCGCGGGGTGGACAGGTCCATCGAGCGGGCCAGCCTGACGAGGGTGGGGTCGGCGTTGCCGACGGCGCTGATGGTGTTCAGGAGGATCGGCCACACGCAGGCGTAGACGACGATCGAGATCTTCGACGTCTCGCCGATGCCGAGCAGGAGCACGAAGACCGGCAGCAGGGCGAGGGCCGCGGTGTTGCGGAACAGCTCCAGCAGCGGGCCGAGCAGTGCGGCGACCGGCCTGTACCAGCCGATGAGCAGGCCGAGCGGGACCGCGACGACCACGGCGATCCCGAAGCCGCCGAAGGAGCGGGTGAGACTGGCCGAGGTGTGCTCGGCGAGCTGACCGTTGCCCACGAGATCCCACCATGCCTGCGCCACGACGCTGAAGGGCGGCAGGAAGGTGGCGTCGACCAGGCCGAGCCGGGGTGCGCACTCCCATACGGCGAGCAGGGCGAGGACGGCCGCCGAACGCAGGGCGGCGGCCCGCAGCCACCGGCCCACGGCCCGGAGGGGCTGCCGGGCTGCAGCCCGGGCCGGACGGGGGCTCTCCCCTGCATCGGAGGCCGCCGGGGGCGCGGCGTCGCGTACCGCGTCGGCCGGGGCCCGTACGGCGGTCTCCGGCACGGGGGCTTCGACGGGCGCTTCTGCAGCGGCAGTGGCGACGGTGGTGTCGGTTCCGGTGCTCATACGGTGGCCTCCTCCTTCTCCAGTTGCTGGGCGCGGGCCACCTCGTCGTGGAGCAGGGTCCAGACCTCGTGGCGGTAGCGGGCGAACTCCGGGCTGGAGCGCAGCTCCTCGCCCTGCAGACCGGCACTGCGCTCACCGAAGGAGACGGGGACGATCTCCTTGACGCGTCCCGGGCGGGAGGTCATGACGGCGACCCTCTGGCCGAGGTAGACCGCCTCCTCGATGCCGTGCGTGATGAAGACGACGGTCTTGCCGGTGCGCTGCCAGATGCGGCGCAGTTCGTCCTGGAGGGACTCGCGGGTCTGCGCGTCGAGCGCGGCGAACGGCTCGTCCATCAGCAGCACGTCCGGGTCGTACGCCAGCGAGCGGGCGATGGCGACGCGCTGGCGCATGCCACCGGACAGCTCGTGCGGGTGCCGGTCCTCGAATCCGCCCAGTCCGACCAGATCGAGGAACTCCCTTGCCCGATCGGCTCGTTCGCGCCTCGGTACGCCGGTGGCCTCCAGGCCGAATGCGACGTTGCCGAGCGCCGTCCGCCACGGCAGCAGCGCGTACTGCTGGAAGACGATGCCCCGGTCCAGACCCGGCCCGGTGATCGGCTTGCCGTCGAGCAGGATCCGCCCCGACGTCGGCCGGGACAGGCCGCCGAGGAGATCCAGGAGGGTGGACTTGCCGCAGCCGCTGGGGCCCACGACGACCACGAACTCACCCGCCTCGATCTCCAGGTCGATGCCGTCGAGGGCGGTGAACTCCTCCCTGCCCCGGTTCTTGTTCTTGGCCGGGAAGGTCTTGCCCACCCCCTCGAACACGATCTTCGCCATGTCCGGTCAGCCCTTTCCGAAACCGTTGAACTCGTTGGTGTAGAGGTCGGAGGGCTTGAACTGGCCCTTCTTGATCTCGCCGCGCTCGCCGAGCCAGTCGAGCCACAGCTGGAAGGACTTGTCGGGAATCCGGCCGCCGTGCTCGGCGATCCCGTAGGAGTGCCAGTACTGCAGGGCGGCGGTGTCCTCGTTGCGCCCGCGCTCCTTCACGATCTCCGTCATCCGCGCGACGGCCTCCTCGCGCGGGGTCGTACGGGACCACTCGATGGCCTTGGCGACGCCGGTCGTGAAGGTCCGCACGGTGTCCGGGTTCTGCTTGATGAAGCGCTCGGTCATGATGTAGGTGCCCGCGCTGAACGGACCCAGCAGCTCGACGTCCGTGAACAGCGGGCGGATGCCGCCGGTGGCCAGGGCCTTGTCGCGCAGGATCCCGGTGAGCACCCCGACTTCGACCTGCTTCTGGCGCAGGGCCTGTTCGGTGTTGACGGGGGGCACCACCAGGGGCTCGACCTTGCCCGCGTCCGCCTTGGAGAGGCCGTTGCGGCTCAGGTAGAGGTCGAGCAGGGCCTGGTAGTGCGCGCCCAGGGTGTTCATGCCGACCTTCTTGCCGATCAGGTCGCGGGCGGAGCGGATCGGGCTGTCCTCCAGGACGAAGTAGCCGCCGTAGGAGTACTGGTCGGATCCGTAGGAGGAGATGACGGCCTTGATCGGGGCGTTGCCGGCGGCGAGCTTGATGACGGCGCCGTTGAAGGCGCTGCCGAAGTGGGTCTGGCCGGTGGCGGCGGACTGGATGTCCTGCGGGCCGCTGATGGTGTTGCCGACCCATTCGAGCTTGAGGTCCTCGAGGTAGCCGAGGTCGGCGGCGAGTTCGGGGAGCGAGACGGAGCCGACCGCTCCCTGGTACTTCAGGGTCTTGATCTGCGAGCCCGAGCCGGAGCCCGAACCGCCGCCGTTGGCGGTGGCCGTGCCGCAGCTCACCGCGGCCGCCGAGATGCCGAGCAGGGTGAGGAACTGGCGACGGGAGGTGGAGGTCGAGGTGAAGGCTGCGGCCATGACGGTTCCTTGTCGGTGCGGGTTGCGGGATGCGGGTTACGGGGCGGCGGCGAGCGCGCCGGCGGGGACGGAGCGCAGGGCGTCGGCGAACTCGTCCACGGCCTGGTAGAGGTCCAGCTCCGCCTCGGGCCGCAGCCGGTCGGGGCCGTTGCCCCGCTCGACGGTGGAGTCGAGGACGAACCGGCCGGCGGTGACGTGCCGGGCGCCGAGGGCCGAGAGGACGGGGCGCAGGGCGTAGTCGATGGTCAGCACGTGGGCGAGGCTGCCGCCGGTGGCCAGCGGCAGGATCGTCTTGCCGGCCAGCCCGTCCTGCGGGAGCAGATCGAGGAAGGCCTTGAGGAGACCGGTGTACGAGGCCTTGTAGACCGGGGTCGCGATGACCAGGCCGTCCGCCTCGGCGACGGCTTCGAGCGCCCGGCGGATCTCCGGCTCACCGCGGCGGGCGGCGAGCAGGTCGGCGGCGGGCAGTTCGCGTACGGAGAGGTGTGCGGTCCCGAAGCCGGAGTGGGCCAGGCGGCGCAGCACGTGGTCGGCCACCACGGCGGTACGGGAGTGGGCGGAGGGGCTGCCGGTGATGGCGAGAAGACTGGGCACGGGAGGGGCTCCTTGCGGGACGGTCAGACGGTGGTGGAAGCGCCGGAGGCGATGCCGAAGGCCGGGTCCGGGACCGCCTCCGGGGTGATCAGCCGCGAGGGCCGGCCGTCGGGGCCGACCGGGACGTCGCCGTCCACCGTCACGCGGCGCAGGGTGCGCTCGTGGTCGTCGGAGTCGTCCACTCCGTAGTGCTGGGTGGCCCGGTTGTCCCAGATGGCGACGTCGCCGGCCCGCCACTGCCAGCGGACGGTGTTCTCGGGGCTCTCGATGTGGGCCTGGAACAGGTCGAGGACGGCCCGGGAGTCCCGGCCGGTGAGACCGTCGATGCGCTGGACGAAGTTGCCGAGCAGCAGGGTCCGTTCGCCGGTCTCGGGGTGGACGCGGACCACCGGGTGCTCGGTGAGGAACTTGGTCGAGGTGAACACCTCCCGGTACTGCGCCAGAGCCTCGGGCACGGCGTCGGGCTTGAGGGCGGCGTAGTCGTACTCGTTGGAGTGCAGGGCGCGCAGACCGTCGGCGAGGGTGCGCAGGGGCTCCGGGAGGTTGCTGTAGGCGGTGGCCGTGTTGGCCCAGAGGGTGTTGCCGCCGTACGGAGGGACGGTGACGGCGCGCAGGATGGAGAAGGCGGGGTAGGCGGGAACGAAGGTGACGTCGGTGTGCCACTGATTGGCGCGGGCGCCGTGGTGCGAGTCGATGCCGAGGGCGTAACGGCCGTCCGCGGAGGGGACGGTGGGATGCGCGACGGGTGCGCCGAGCAGCTGGGCGAAGGCCTCGTGGCCCGCCTCGTCGAGGTGGTCCTGGCCGCGGAAGAAGACGACCTTGTGGGCGAGGAGCGCGGCCCGGATCTCGGCGACGGTCGCGTCGGAGAGGTCTCCGCCGAGCTTGACGCCGCCGATCTCGGCGCCGATGCGGCCGCCGATCCGGGTGACGGTGGTCGAGGTGGGGGCAGTGGCAGTGGTCATGGGGGCTCCCTGGACAGGGCTGCGGCGGTTGTTTCCGCAGCGGAAGGAAGAGGGCTAGAGGGGTACGCGGAACGGTGACGCGGGTACGGTGACGCGGGTCCTCGGGGCGGTGACGGCCCCGGGCTCACGGGCCCGGCCCGGCCGAACGAAGGGGCCCGGATCCGTACGGGCCGGTCCCATGCGGGGGGCCGTACGGGGCTCAGGCCCGACGCGGGGGCCCGTGGGGCTCTGGCCTCACGCAGGGCGAGTCCTGTGCCGGGGCTCAGGCCCGACGGGAGGCGGGTCCCGTGCGGGGCCGGTCCCGTGCGGGGCTCAGGCCTCACTCGGGGGCGCAGGTCCGTGCGGGGCTCAAGCCCGACGCTGGCGCGGCTCCTTGCGGGACTTGAGCCCTACGCGGGGCGCGGTCCCTTGCGAACCTCGGGCCTCACGCGGGGTGCGGGTCCATGCCGGGTCAGGCCTCACGCGGGGGCTCGGATCCCGTCCAGGACTCAGGCCTCGCGGGGGCGCGGGCTCCCTGCGGAGCTCGAGCCTCGTGCGGGGCGAGGGCCCCGTTCGGAGCTCAGGCCTGACGCGGGGCGCTACAGCGGCCCGGACACGCACCCGGCGCGGTACAGGAGCCGGGGGTGTGGAGCCGCGGGGCGAGGAGTTCGTTCGCGGACATGTCCCGGAGCGTGTCAGCGCCCCCGCCCCCGGTCAACCCACATCCCCGACGCCGTCACAAACCCGCACCTCACCCCGCCCATCCCCCGTGACCAGGCCTTTCCCTTCCCGCACCCACCCGACGGCCCCCCTCGGGGCGGCCGAAAACCGTGGCTGGATTTCACGCCCCCGCAATGCGCCCGCCACGGCCGCGCCCTCCCGCTGCGTGGGGCCGTTCCCCCACCCCGGTCAGCTCCGGACCGGCCGGCTTCGAGGCGCGGGGTCCGGGGCTGAGCCCCGGGTCTTTGAGCCGCACCGACCACAAGGCAGAGGCACCCCCGGCACCCCCGACCGCATCGGGGCCCCGCGCGCGGGGCCCGCCGTACTCTTCGGGGCAGCCGAGACGGTCCGCTCTTTCGTGACCCCTCCCACCTCAATTGAGAGGGGGAGATCACATCCAGTAGTTATTGGTCGTTCACAAACGCCCCCCTAGCATTCGAGCCATGACGGTCCTGCCTGACGACGGGCTCTCCTTGGCCGCCGAGTTCCCTGACGCGACGCATGAGCAGTGGCAGCGCCTGGTAGAGGGCGTGCTGCGCAAGTCGGGCAAGGAAGCCTCCGGCGAGGCCGCGGAAGAAGCGTTGTCCACCAAGCTCGAGGACGGGCTCACCACCCGCCCGCTGTACACCGCGCCCGCAACGGACGCCGACGGCTCCACCGGCCCCTCGGGGCTCTCCGGCTACCCCGGTTTCGCCCCCTTCGTGCGCGGGGGCAGAGCGGAGGGGAACGCGGCGTCCGGCTGGGACGTCCGCCAGCGCCACCTCGGCACCGACCCCGTACGGGTCAACGAGGCGGTCCTGGCCGACCTGGAGAACGGGGTCACCTCGCTCTGGCTGGCCGTCGGCCAGGGCGGTGTCCCGGTCGAGGGCCTGGCCCGCGCCCTGGACGGCGTCTACCTCGACCTCGCCCCCGTCTCCCTCGACGCCGGAGCCGAGTACGCCGACGCGGGCCGGGCGCTGCTGGCCCTGTACGCCGAGCGCGGCATCGCCGCGGACGCCGTACACGCGTCGCTGGGCGCGGACCCGCTGGCGCACGAGGCCCGTACCGGCGAAGCGCTCGACCTCGCGGAAGCCGTGGAGCTGGCCAAGGCCGTCGCGGACTACCCGCACGTGCGAGCCCTGACCGTGGACGCGTTGCCGTACCACGAGGCGGGCGGCAGTGCGGCCGAGGAGCTGGGTCTGTCCCTGGCCACGGGCGTCGCCTACCTGCGCGCCCTCACCGAGGCCGGTCTGGGCGTCGAGGCGGCGCTGGGCCAGATCGAGTTCCGTTACGCGGCCACCGCCGACCAGTTCCTCACCATCTGCAAGCTCCGCGCGGCCCGCCGCCTGTGGGCCCGTATCGCCGAAGCCTCGGGTGCCCCGGCCGCAGGCGCGCAGCGCCAGCACGTGGTGACCTCGCCGGTGATGATGACCCGCCGCGACCCCTGGGTGAACATGCTGCGCACCACCGTGGCCTGCATGGCGGCGGGCGTGGGCGGCGCGGACTCGGTCACGGTCCTCCCCTTCGACCACGAGCTGGGCCTCCCGGACGCCTTCGCGCGCCGGATCGCCCGCAACACCTCCACCATCCTGCTGGA